>SMXK01000141.1 GCA_004356265.1 Bacteroidota bacterium | reverse complement strand
GACGCGGTACGTTCATCAGGATCGTAGTTGTCCAGGATATACTGGATCGAGTCTGCTTTAAATTCAGACATCCAGTCCGGTTTTTCCGGTAATTCGAGCGTTACGAATAGGGGGACATCGGCCTCTACAAGAACATCGACGGCGTCAAAAGCTTCATTTATTCCAGCTAACATCAAATCGAAGCCCAGCTCATTTTGAAGCGTCAGCGCGCGCCGAATTTCGAGGACGTCATCTACATAATAAACGATTGGCTGGGTACCATTTATTACAGGAAAAAAAGCATAGTGGACGGCGTCGAAATCGGGACGGGTCGCGCCCGCAGGTGATTCTTTGTACAGAGTTTCTAACTGAGATCGCCTGCCGGCCTCCGTGTAGAGCTGCCTCATTTTCGACATTATTGCCATCGGCGTTCCCGGATACATTCCTTGGGCGCCTACGAATTGGGAGAACATGGAGACGTCTCCACGAAGAATCATTTCGTTGGCACTGTCTCCCGTGTGGAGTATAATGGCACTGCTTCCGGGAAGCATTCTGCCTTGCAGCACAACGTGAGACGCTCCGAATCCCAACGCCCGCATTTTATCGATAGATTTTTCCTCTGACGAAATAAAATCGCGTACGTCTCGCTGAGGCTGAATACCGGCCCGGTCATCCGGGGGATTGGAGCGGTCAGGGACAGCAGGAAGATTGTTGCTGGTTTTCGGTGCAGGCACACCGGTATTGGAGAGGCCGTCGATAAATGCGGCGTAGATTGTTTTGCCAGATCCGTCGATGCGTTCTGCATCGTACGGGACGGTGACGTTGGATCCGACCGCCTCAATCAACCCATCTCTGATGACGACCGTACCTGACTCAATTATTCGACCGGGGGCCTGGACAATTCGGGCATTTTCGATGGCGATGGCACCCGTTACGACGGGTATATCGGGTGCGTTTCGCTGGGCAAAGGCGTGCTGCTGGGTAACTCCAGCGAACAATACAAGGACGAGATATGAAGCCAGGTGAGTGGCCAGGCGGGAGAACGATGTCGACATGTGAAATGCAGGGTAGGAGTGAAGTCGTTCGCGAAGATATTGGATGATGAATCTCTGTGCAAATGTGAAACGAGACAAATCTGAGAGGAATTAACGGAGTGAGGATTGAAAATGAGTCCCCGTCAGTACTACGGCCGATCTATTCTCCGACATTCCAATCGTCAACGATGCCGATTACGACCACATTCGCCGGCACGTCGTCGCGTCCCATCAATTGTTTGACCACAGCCCCTTCGCGAGCGATCAAAACAACGTCGTGTATCCCTGCTCCGAGTCCGGGGTCGATTGCCAGCATATCCTTGATTCCGTCGAGTTCTCCGTCTAACGCGATAGGATGCACAACCAGAAGTTTTCCCTTGCGAAGCGATTCAGCTTTCTTAGACGCTACAATCGTTCCTGTAACTCTACACAGTTGCATAATCCGATTTCACCATGAGACCACCTGATGCTATTATGATCTCAAAATAGATGATTCCAAAATTGTGGATAAATAAATACACAAAAAGGTGGTATTATTCGTGTACTCTTTCATATTCTTTCTGCCCGACAAATCCCTCTCGTGTCGGACAAGAAAGACAACATTCCCGTTTGAACTTACGAACCCCACCGGTCCGTCCGGCAAGGTACAGCATGTATCAGGTACTATACCAGCCATGTACTTTACCAAAGGAATCGAAGCCGTAGCTACAATCACAGAGCTTCGTTCAAATACTTCTGAACTTCTCGATCACGCCAAGGGGATTGAGAGTGGCATCTTGATACAGAAAAACAATGAGCCCTATGCCGTTCTGATCAGCTACCATGTGTACGAAAAATTGATCAACTCTCAGGAGCCAGGCGGAAAACGTTCTGCGAAATAAAAACGCGGTCGCAGCTCCCGATCAGGAAACGAGTCTCTTCAATTCCTCGACGCGGCGAACGATGGTCTCGCGGTCCATCACCTTGTACTGCTCTGGCAATAACTGCCTGCTCGTGCATTCCAGAACCGCAACCAGGGTCTGAAGTTCTATTTCGAGGGGATAGGTGGGTGGAATAAAATCGTCTACCACATCCTGCAAAATCCGTGTGGTTACCTTTCCTTTATTTCTTCCGTCCGCGGCTGCGCGAAACTTGGCCCGGGTTAGAAACGCTTCCATGTCTGCGCCACTAAATGTCTTATCTCCATTTAATAGGGATTCCGGGACGTCGCTCACCTTGACTTTTACTCCTGTTCGTTTCAGCATAACGCGAAGTAATTCTTCACGTTCGTCGCGCGTGGATGGGTAAAACAGCGCGATGTGTTCTTCTGCCCGGCCCTGCCTTTTGAGGTCAACCGGCATGTAATCCGGACGAGCCGTCACAAGAAACCAGATAACTTTGCCGCGATGTTTGGAATCGCTCATGAAGGCGGCGATCTGTCCAAACACCCGTTTGGATACACCCGAGTCCCCTCCGGAATCTCGATTGCCCAGAGCCGCATCCGCTTCATCGATCATCACGGCTACGGGCGTCATGGCTTCCAGCAAGGAGAGAATTTTCTCCAGATTAGCTTCGGTTTGACCCTGCCATTGCGACCTGAAATTTTTCAGAGTAACCATCGGAATTCCGATATCGCCCGCGAAACAATTTATCAGAAACGTTTTTCCGCACCCAACCGGACCGCTCACCAGATATCCCATGGGCATTACATCCGGATTCCCTGTTCGCAGCGCTACGGCGGCATCGCGTAAATGTGCTTTCGCCTCACGATGACCGGCGACCATATCCAGGTTCATCTTCGTTTCAACGAACTCGAGCATTCCGTGGGCTTCGGCTTCGATGAATTCCTTTTTCATCCCGGACAGGACTTCAAAGGTCAGTTCGCGCCTATTTTCCAGTACGTCGGCCAGAATGCTTCTGAGCTGAATATATCCGAGACCCGCCGTGTTTGATGCCAGTCTTTTTGGAGCGACCTCCGAATGTCGTTTGAACTCGTCTTCGCGCCCTTCCAGGTAGTAATCGACATACTTTTCCCTCTCTTCGGCTCCTGGAATCGGAATTTTGATTTCAGCCGTGTAAGCACTCTGAACGAGCTGCTGATTCAATTCTGTGAGATTTTCAGCAACCAGGGTAATCGTAAAATCACTGGACAAAAATAGAGGATCATGAGCCCATTTCTGCAAGAACACCAACGCATTACGGTCTTCAGATGAATAATGGGAAGCTTCGGCCATCGGTATGACCGTCTCGGCGTAGTCAATTACGCAGGCGATGCGTTTTCCATCAGCGAGCCGAATTCGGAAATAATTTTCAAGAACCGACAATACCCGTACCGGGTCCTTCGGAAGTTTTTTGGCGTATTCCGTCCCGAAAATTGTGTCGTATCCTGAAAGCGCTTGATTGAAGTCTTTCTGGGAGTTTTTATCGGCAAAATGAATGCCGGCGGATCGGTCGTAGAATATGATAATGTCCCGCGACGCAAACAGGTCATAGGTCATGAAGTCTCTCATCGTGACAAATTCCGTTTTGCCGTCCGCACCGACTGTCGGCACCAGGTCGCGAACATTTCCGTACAGAAGAAACTGCGTGAGCGTCTTGGTGAAATATTTTCGCGCGAACTCCTGAACCCACTCAGGATAGTGGGCCGTGTACTGATCGAGCAGGCTGGGTGCGTCCGGTGAGGGAACAGAAAGAGTAACAGTTCCGGGATTTTCCGCAGCAGGATTTTCCGTACCGGGACTGTCCGTTCCGGGGTTTTCCGTACTACCGCCTTCCGCGCCGATGGCGACGTCTTCCGTCATGAGAAATACTTATTTGAAGCTGAAAAAACTTTGAGGATGGCAATATACGGTGACTATGCCCCGCCGGGTTGCGCTCATCCCGAATTTCGAAAACTTCCGGAAAGGATTAATCAGAAAACAACACACATACCGCCTCCCTGGTCAGGCGACAGTCACGTCGTCGCACAGATAAACATCCTGAATCTGATTCAACAGCTTAATACCTTCTGCGACAGGGCGCTGGAACGCTTTACGTCCGGAGATCAAGCCCATTCCGCCTGCTCGTTTATTGATAACGGCCGTGGTGACAGCCTGCTGGAAGTCATTATTACCAGATGCGCCACCCGAATTAATTAATCCGATGCGTCCCATGTAGCCATTCGCCACCTGATACCGGGTTAAATCAATCGGATGATCTGTCGACAGCTCGGTATAAATGCGGTCGTCAAATTTTCCATATGATGAGTCACCTGAATTCAGCGCGGCATATCCGCCATTCTGAGTGGGCTGTTTCTGTTTCAGTATGTCTGCCTCAATGGTAGCTCCGATATGATTGGCCTGTCCGGTAAGGTCAGCGCTCGATTCATGATTTACACCATCGACATTAAACGCACCGTTTCGGAGATAACACCACAATATCGTCGCCATCCCCAGTTCGTGGGCTGCGCTAAACGCTTCGGAGACCTCCACAATCTGCCGGCCGGAATCGTCCGAACCAAAATAGATGGTGGCACCCACGGCTACGCATCCCATATTCCATGCATCCTGAACACTGGCAAAGCTAATCTGCTCGAAAGTATTCGGGTACGTGAGCAACTCGTTGTGATTCAACTTCAGTATGAACGGGATCTTGTGAGCATACTTGCGAGCTACACTGCCCAATACTCCAAACGTTGACGCTACGGCGTTACAACCCCCTTCAATCGCCAATTCAACGATATTTGCCGGGTCGAAATATCGAGGGTTTTTTGCGAATGAAGCGCCCCCGGCGTGTTCGATACCCTGATCAACCGGTAGAATGGAAACGTATCCGGTACCGCCAAGGCGGCCATGATTATACAGGGTTTGAATAGACCTTAGAACCCGGGGAGTTCGATCGGACGCCGCGGAGATTCTATCCACAAAATCCGGGCCCGGTAGATGGAGCGTCTCTTTCGGAATCGCGGTCGCTTTATGATCGAGCAAGTAACCGGCCTGATCTCCGAGTACGTCAGAGATTTCGGAGTAATTGAACTGAGACATTGAGGATTCCTCTTGGGTTGAACTTCAGACGGATGGGTGGTCGCGAAAAGTACGCTACCGCTTGTTACTGATTTTTATTTTTACCTGATTCATACCGAATAGGAAACGCCAAATTCACGCGGAATCGAGCTGGGTTTTTCAAAATACCCCAGAAGTTCGGAAGCAATCAGTGGGGCCATTAACAGGCCCTTGGCGCCGAGTCCACTTATTATCCAAACTCTCGACTTGGGCTGAAGCGGCCCCACCATTGGAAGTCTGATTCCAGGAACCGTAACACGAATCGCTGCTCCGGAGGATAGAATGGCTGATTGTGTAATATCAGGGACCATATTCGACGCGGTTTGAATCATCTTTCGGACATCAATCCGGGTGGTTCTGAGATGTGTATACCCGTGTTCAAATGTGCTTCCGAGCATCAGTGACTGACCATCATCAACCAGATATCCGTGGCCGGATAAAGGGGTAAAAGGGTGGTCGGGCGAAAAAGTATCCGGTCTGGAAATGCGAACCCACTGGCCTTTTATTGGATGAAGACGAAGAGCAGCGAGCGCCGGAAATCGGAGGTAGTCTGCCCCGGGGGCAAGCACCAGCCGGCTGGTTTTCACAACGTGCTCTTCTCCCATCGCGTCTCGATACCGTACATAAATTCCCGTTGCTGACTCGCGCCAGTCCATCATCCGGCATCCCGGCCGATATTCAGCGCCTTTTGAGACGGAAAACCTTATCATCTTCTGACACCATGCCGGAATCGAAACCGAAAAGCCCGATGTAACATGGATCAGTCCGAACGGCGCGTTCAAATTGGTCCACCTGTTCCGGCATTCATCTGAGCTGTACCATCTACCGTGATCAGGCCACCGGTCGGCCGCATCCTTAAATTCATCTGCCTGATCTGCCGCGCCGGCCAGCTTTAGAATTCCGGAAGACGAAAACAAAAACGCCCCGCCAGTTGTTTGTCGCAAGGCATCGAGAGCGGCCACTGCTGCCTCCATTCTGAATATCGGACGGGCGCGTCTGGACATCAGCGGGCTGGAAATTCCTGCACCAATCGAGCTTGCAGAGGTGTAGACGGCTGGTACTTCCGGGGAGTCATCGGAGAGGGCTGCGTCCAAAACAAGAACGCCAGAATACTGGCTTAAAACAGCCGCACAACTGGCTCCGGCTAACCCTGCTCCGACGATCACGGTTTCAAACAAAACATTCACGATTTACTGACTCATTGACCCGAATTCTTTTGAATTACTGGGGTACGTTATGAGGTCAAGATAACAAAGCAGATATCGCACATGACGGTAAAGTCTATTGGCATAATCGGAGGTGGCATTATCGGTCTCGCAACCGGTTGGCAACTCGTTCGCCGTGGACATTCGGTTACCATTTTCGAGCGGAGCAGGTTTGGACAGGAGGCCTCGGGGGTGGCCGCAGGGATGCTGAGCGCGGACGCTGAATTGGGTTTTGAGGAGCCAGGCTTGTACAGAGCATCTCGTGAGAGCTTAAAGCGATGGCCTGCATTTGTTCGCGCGTTGGAATCCGATTGCGGCCACTCTGTAGGATTCGGAGCAACGGGGACGCTGGTTGTAGCGGACGATCAGGACTCGGAAGCTTCGCTACGCCGGATGTATGATTTTCAGAAAGACGAGGGGTTACGCGTTGAGTGGCTTCGAGGAGAGGAGGCGAGAGATCTTGAGCCGTTTTTGAGTCCCGGAATCGTCTCGGCAGTGCTCGCACCGGAAGATCAGCTTGTGGATAATCGACTCGTCCTTCAAGGGCTTCAGACGGCATTATCGGCGTCAGGCGGTGTCTTGCGAGAGCGGTGTAATGTCGCCGCAATCGTTCCGGGCGAGGGAGATCCGATTATAATTCTAGATGACAAATCACAGATCGAATTTGATCAAATCGTTGTTGCGTCGGGCGCGTGGTCTTCTCAAATTAAAGGGCTAACGACAGAAACCACGCCCCGAATAAGGCCTGTCAAAGGACAAATATTGGACCTGCAAGCTCAGCCTTCCTTTGAGTTGAAATACGTTGTTCGAGGCCCCAGAGCATACCTTGTTCCGCACAAAGACGGTCGGATCATGGTCGGCGCGACCAGCGAGGAAATGGGATTTGACAAGCAGATAACGGCCGGAGGGATATACTCGGTGCTTGATGGCGCGTGGGAAATTGTGCCCGGAATTTACGACCTGCCTTTAAACAGTCTATTAGTCGGTCTTCGCCCGGGAAGTCGTGACAATCTTCCGGTGGTGGGAAAATCTGATCTACCCGGAGTGTACTTTGCGACCGGTCACTACCGGCACGGAATACTCCATACGGCTTTGACCTCAGAGGAAGTCGCCCTCGAGATTTCCGATGTTTACGACTCGCCGTGGTTTTCAGATTTCAGGCCGCAGAGATTTTAGATATATTCAGGAGTCAGAGCCATGCATCTCACCGTTAATGGAACGGAACGTCAATTCAAAAACGAGACGACAGTATCGGACCTCTTACGATCGATTCAGATTGATCCAGCCAGTGCACGGGGAATAGCGGTGGCACTGAACGATCGAATTGTACGGAAAGCGGACTGGGAATCGAAAGTGTTGTCGGATGGCGACCGGGTAGAAGTTGTAACCGCTCAGCAAGGCGGTTAATGAATTACTTTGTAAGAATATGATTTAATCATGCAGGACAAGAATATAGATAGACTTATCAAACCGGATTACAGCCAACCTGTGGCCGGTATTGACGGGGACTTCTGGCACCTCGGCCCTCTGAAGCTGCGCTCCCGATTGCTCGTCGGAACGAGCGGTTTTCCGAATCCGCTCACCATGATGGAAGCATTTACGGCGTCAGCTTCGCAGATGGTTACAGTCGCCATTCGGCGAATTAATTTGAAAGACCGGTCTGAGGAAAGCCTTCTCTCCATGTTATCCAAAGCGCCTGTTCACATATTACCGAACACGGCTGGCTGCTACACCGCAAAGGAAGCCATCCTCGTCGCTGAGCTTGCCAGAGAAGCCCTGGAGACCGACTTCATCAAGCTGGAGGTCATAGGTGACGACGAAACACTTTTACCCGATTCTGAAGAGTTGTTAAAGGCCGCTCGCGAGCTGGTTTCGGCTGGATTTATAGTGATGGCCTACACCAACGATGATCCAATCGTCTGTAAAAAATTGGCGTCCCTTGGCTGTGCGGCCGTGATGCCTCTCGCCTCTCCCATAGGGAGTGGAATGGGTCTCGTAAATCCGTACAATCTGGAGCTGATTCGCGATCAGATATCGGAATGTTCACTCGTTGTGGATGCGGGAATAGGTACGGCCAGTGACGCCGCACTGGCTATGGAGTTGGGATACGATGGGGTTCTTGTAAACAGTGCGATTTCGGGTGCAAAACATCCCATGAAGATGGCTGCTGCGATGCGGAATGCGGTACTGGCGGGTCGGTTCGCGTTTACGGCCGGTCGAATTCCAAGACGGTTTTATGCCCGCGCGTCGTCGCCCCTGGAGGGTCGCGTTGGAAGTGTAACGCAGGAAAATTGATGACCGCGCGTTCGATACCTCGTTTGTTATTGATCGGGGACCGGTTTTCAGAAGCAGGAAGGGCGGAAGCACTGTGCGGGGCTGCGCGCGCCGGCGTCCCCTGGATACAGTTGCGGGACCATTCTCTTTCAAATACGGAATTTGAACGGGCGGCGCTGGATGTTGCGGATCGAATCCGGAAAATCTCCGAGGATATATTAATCTCTGTAAACAGCCGAATTGGTGTTGTTACTCTTCTGGGAGCGCGAAATCATCGTTCGATCGGGATTCATCTCGGGTGGCGCGGGCCGTCGCCCAAACAGGCTCGTTCAATGATACCGGAAGGCACTCTGATCGGCGTGTCGGTGCATTCACTCGAGCAGCTGACCGGTGACGAAACAGACTACTACATATGGAGCCCGGTATTTCCTACGTCCAGTAAGCCTGGTGCTGCGGTTACGGGCACGACAGAACTTGGAGAAGCATCAAAAAACCCGAAGCATATACCCGTTATTGCATTGGGGGGTATTATCCCCGAAAACGCGGCTGATTGTTTTAAATTCGGCGCTCGGGGGATCGCGGTCTTGTCAGGAATAATGGAGGCAGCAGACCCGGAATCAAGGACAATGGCTTATCTCGAAGCGATAAAGAACATCACCCACCATTTATCGAACTCAGTATGACGACTATTCCCGTTTGCCTTACAATTGCCGGCAGCGATTCCGGAGGAGGGGCAGGAATTCAAGCCGACATCAAGGCGATGCAAGCCAACGGCGTGTTTGCGGCGTCTGTAATTACTGCAATTACAGCTCAAAACACGGTTGCGGTCACTGACGCTCTGGATTTACCGGTTTCAATAATTGAAGCACAGTTTGATGCGGTGACGTCTGACATGGACGTCGCTGCCACGAAAACCGGGATGTTGTCGTCGATCAAAATTATCGAGGCAGTCGCGAGCCGGTTGGCCGCAACGGACGTAGGCCCGGTTGTAGTCGACCCGGTTATGATTTCTAAAAGCGGTTTCAAGTTACTCAAAGATGACGCGATCGACGTATTGAAATCACTTATGCTGCCCCTGGCAGCTGTCGTTACGCCCAATGCACACGAAGCCGCTTTACTGGTCGGACGGCCCGTTCGAGATGTGAAGCAGGCGCGAGACGCCGCGCAGCGGATATATGACATGGGTCCGAAGGCAGTCCTGGTAAAAGGAGGGCACCTTGACGACGAAGAGGACGCGATCGATGTACTCTACGATGGGTCAGAATTTTTGATACTCCGGACGCCCAGGCTCGACACGAAACACACGCATGGAACAGGATGCACGTATGCGGCATCACTTGCGGCTAATCTGGCGAAAGGATATAACCTTCATGAATCTGCAAAGAGATCGAAGCGATACGTAATGGAGGCTATCCGGGGAGGTTTCCAGATTGGAAACGGGCACGGTCCAACGGATCACTTCTTTTTTCTGAGGGATCGACACGAATTTCCGACAGACTAAGACCCGTTAACAAATTCTCT
>SMXK01000140.1 GCA_004356265.1 Bacteroidota bacterium | reverse complement strand
TTTGTTCGGTCCGGCTCGGAGGCCTGCGGCAGGCACTCCGCTATACCGCACCGTTACGCTAATCCTCTCTTGAACAAGCAGTTCACGACCCATATCGATGAACAGCTCATTGCCCTCGTGCCGGTAAGCCAGCGCGGTGTCGCCCTCTTTGACCCATTCAACGGTCATTCCTTTTCCATCGAGTTCATCCGATTTGTTGGTAAGGTCCAGCCTCAGTTCATGCTGCCCGGCTGTAAGGTATCGGGCATCGATTGTCGTGGTGCCGCTCATGAAATCTGAATTGTCTGTAAACTGAATCTCAAAAGCATAATTGATGATGTCAATACCGTCGTTTTTCGGGTAGTTGTCGCCAGCGCGGTCGTACGGCATTTCCTGCGCCGTAGCGACATTGGCTAGAAGGCCGAAGGCCGCGATGGTCAAAAGGGAGAAAAAAGTCTTCATTGGCAGGGGAGTAGTGGGATTGTTCGAACCCCGAAGATAGGAGTTATGACACTTTCCGTAGATAACTATATTCTCGTCTACGCATTGATAATCTGCCCAACAGTCATGTCTGAAACATTGCGTTGGTATTGACCGCCAGATCCGCGGAACAGGCTGTGATTCACGCCACGAGACAGTAGCGAGGGTTTTCGTTTCGCCTATTCATCGGTCCCGCGCGCGTCAAGTTGCGTGGGGCGCACGGTTACATTTTCTATCGCTTCCTGATAAACGATCTTCAGTCGGTCAACGATTTCCGGGTTTTCTGCAGACACATCGTACTGCTCCGACGGGTCGATTTCCAGGTTGAACAAAAGCGGAATTTCGTGCTCCGTTGGCTCTGAGCCTGTCCTGAATGCCCACTGTGTAATAAAATGGGCCTTCCAGGGTCCGTTTCGGACTGCGTACACCTTCGTGCCCCGGAAGTAGTAAAAGGACTCGTGGCCACGGGCACCCGCCTCGCCACGAAAAATCGGAAGTAGACTTCGTCCGTCGATTACGCGGTCTTGCGGGAGCGCCGCGCCCGCCATATCCAACGCTGTAGGGAAAAAGTCCAGTGTCGTCGTAATCGCTTCAGACACACTTCCCGGCTTTATCGTACCCGGCCACCACGCGATAGCCGGTTCGCGCATACCTCCTTCCCACGTCATGCCTTTTCCGCCTCGGAGCAGACCGGCTGATCCCCCGTGCGATCCGTAGGCAAGCCACGGTCCATTGTCGCTGGTGAATAAAAGCAGTGTGTTCTCTGCAAGACCTTCCTCGAGGAGTGCCTGAGCAATCTGGCCAACACTCCAGTCTATTTCTTCGATTACGTCGCCGTATAAACCGCGCTCGCTCACGTTTTCGAACTCCTCCGAGCGAAATAACGGAACGTGCGGCATGCTGTGCGCCAGATAAATGAAGAAGGGCGTATCCCGATTCGTCCGAATAAACTGGACGGCCTCCTCTGTGTACCGCTTGGTGATGGTCCTCTGATCTGTTGGCCGTTCTATGATCTCATTGTTTCGCATCAAAGGCACATTCCAGGAATCGAAGACAGGGTTTCCAAAAACCTCCTCGCGCGTTCCGGGGCGAACACGATCCATGTCATTTGAATACGGGATGCCGTAATAATAGTCGAATCCGTTCTGCGTCGGCAGAAATTCTTCCCGGTGGCCCAGGTGCCATTTTCCAATCGCTGCCGTTGCATATCCCTGCTCTTTGAGCGCCTCGGCGATAGTGATTTCATCAGCCGGAATGCCCTTCTCGGCGTCTGGAAAAAGGACTCGGTTTTTGTCACTTGCCATGCCCGTACGCACAGGATACCGGCCCGTGAGCAGCCCGGCCCGGCTGGGTGTACACACGGACGCCGCCGCGTAGAACTGAGTGAGTTTCATCCCCTCACTGGCGAGCCGGTCCAGATTTGGAGTTTGAATAGTTGGATGCCCGTAAGAGCCCAGATCACCATACCCCAGATCATCAGCAAAAATGATGATGATGTTCGGAAGTCGCGGCTCGGGGGTCGTATTACAACCGGAAATCAACATGACTGCAGCCACGACCAATGATATCCTGATTCGTTTTGGAAAGAAAGTCAGAGTACGGTTAATGATCATGATGCCCGTTTAGCTTTAGATGTGGGGAGGATGTGGACGGCTCGATCACGGAGAATATATCATTCTTGCAGCATTCCTGTTTGACGTGGAATCGCCCGCGAATCTTAAAGCAACCTGCAATTGCGTTGCATAGATTTGTAACTCTCTTCCTAAAAGGCGATACTCTGCCATTACCTGAGGAGAACGCGTTATGATCGGCAGATACGTATCGTACCACTTGATTGAACCCAATCTCGGACAGCACCCAAACATGGCGCAATTCGAAGGACCAGTCACAACACAAAAGCGTACAAACAGGTATGAGCGAATCATCCGACAAAATGATTGTCCGAAAATCGAAGAGAACAGTATTCGAGCCGTCGGATACCGGCCAACTAAGCGCCGGAGAGAGGATGGCGATGGTATGGCCGATCACCGTCGATGCCTTCACCATGACGGGCAACTTCGATGCTGAATCCCGATTACAGAGAGATGTTGTCTGCCTTAAAAAACGCAAACGTTGAATTTGTGATCGTTGGCGCTTTCGCCCTTGCTGCCCACGGAAACCCGCGATCTACAGGGGACATCGATATCTACGTTCGACCATCAGCTGAAAATGCATCGAAGATAATGACTGCTCTCAGAGCATTTGGTGCTCCACTAATCGACGTGGACGCATCAGATTTTGTTGACTTGGATACAGTTCTCCAGATTGGAGTTGTTCCTCGTAGGATCGATCTTCTCACAGGGCTTGATGGCATCGCAGACTTTGATGAGGCGTGGAATTCACATGTATCTGCCGAAATTGATGGCACCTCAATCCCTGTTCTTGGGCGAAGCACACTGATAAAAAATAAACGTGCAATCGGCCGCCCCCAGGACCTGGCCGACATCGCGTGGCTGGAGGCACATCCCGAATGATCGGCAGACACTATCAAATTGTGAGGCGAACATGAAATCCATATCCACCACCATATGGAGCCGGCCAGGCTCAACACTTTCAGCAATCGCCATCATCGCTGGCCTCTGGCTCACGAGCGCCCCTACATATCTTGCCGGCCAGAGCTCGGATAACGGGGTGAATTCCACGCCCTTTGTGATCGGCCACAGCGCCAGTATCACGTCCGATATTTTAGGTGAAGATCGCCCACTTCTTATTCATACCCCGACAGGATACGAGCAATCTAATGTCTCATATCCGGTTCTGTATCTTCTTGACGGCGACGGACATTTTCATCACACGACCGGAGTTATCCAGTTTTTGGCGGCTAATAACCGGATGCCCGATATGATTGTGGTGGCCATCCCAAACACCGGCAATCGAACGCACGACCTCACACCACCGCAAACCGAACCCGATAGTACTCGTCAGTTTCCGACAGCGGGCGGTGCGTCCAAATTCCTGCAATTTCTGACGGACGAATTGCAACCTTGGGTAGAGAGTCAATACAGGACAGCACCGTATAACGTGCTGATCGGTCACTCGTTTGGGGGACTGTTTATCACAGAAGTCTTGATGGAGGACGCGAAAGCCTTTAACGCATATATCTCGATCAGTCCGAGTCTGTGGTGGGACCATGAGCAATATGTTGAGGGCGCGACGTCAATTTTTGAAAAGAATCCTGAACTCAAAGGTGCCCTTTATATGACTATGGCTAGTGAAGGCGGTGAAATGCTCTCCGGAGGATGGAAAATGGCCGGCATTTTAGAAAAACACGCCCCCGATTCGTTTCGGTGGAAATGGACACATATGCCAGAAGAAGATCACGGATCTATCCCACACCGGTCAACCTATGATGGTCTCGAGTGGCTGTTCGACGGATGGAGTATGCCCAGTCTTTTTGAGGTCGCGCTGGCGGAAGACGGAGAGGGACTGTCCAGGATCAACAAGCATCACGACGAATTGAGCGAGCGTTTCGGGTTTCCCATCCAGACGCCCGAAGCACTTGTAAATCAAGTAGGCTACGCTCTCCTGGGAATGGGGCGTCTTGAGCATGCCCTTTCGGCGTTTAAGCAAAATGTCGAGAATTTTCCCAACTCTGCCAACGTATATGATTCACAGGGTGACGCACTGGATGCCGCATGCCGCCTGAAAGAAGCCCGCGCGAGTTATGCACGAGCGCTCGAGTTGGGTGAACCGTCGAATGATTCCCAGCTCGATCTGTATAAATCAAACGTTGCAAGACTCACCGAAAAGATCTCATCCGCGGAAGTATGCGTGGTTGCCGGTTCCGAGATGTGATTCGGTTTTCCGGTAGCAATGTTTGAAGCAAGTTTGTAGTTATTGTCCAGCACTCGTTTATCGAGACTCGAACACATTAAGATTCGAAACCATTGAGCCGCAAATGATCGGCAAGCACTTTTCGCACTATTTGATCGAATCCGAGCTGGGGCGCGGGGGCATGGGAATCGTGTACCGTGCCCGCGACACGAAACTCGACCGGACGGTCGCGATCAAGGTGCTACCTTCGGCCGCTCTCACCGCGGCAGCCATTGTCCTGCTCATGTTGATTCCGGGGTGTCGTTACGACCCCGACCCTGACATTAATGTCCGGCTTGACCGTCCGAATATCGTCTACATTCTTGCCGACGATATGGGGTACGGGGATCTCGGAGTCTACAACCCGGATTCGAAAATTCCGACGCCCAATATGGACAGGCTTGCGCAAGAAGGGATTCGACTTACGGATGCCCACTCGCCATCAGCAGTATGCACACCAACGAGATATGGTGTATTGACTGGGCGGTATGCATGGAGAACGACGCTCAAACGCGGGGTTCTCGGAGGATATTCGCCGAGCCTGATAGACACCACTCGCGCAACAGTCGCATCATTTCTGCGGGATAACGGTTATGCGACGGCGGGAATAGGGAAGTGGCATCTAGGCCTGGGCACCGAGGAGTCAGCGGCAGATAAAACGATCTATGACAATCCTCTCCGTCCCGGGCCAGCCTCGCTGGGATTTGACT
>SMXK01000139.1 GCA_004356265.1 Bacteroidota bacterium | reverse complement strand
CACTCAGATGCCGATTTTATGCTCAGAAACCTGTCGGAATTCACGCTTCAGACGTCCACAGACATCGTCACACTGAAGGCCGGAAGTGAGACAATTATCCCTGTGAAAACCCTGATCAGAGTGGGGTACGTCGCGCTTGATTTTGAAGTCTTGAACGCCGTCACGGCTCCCAACACGCATCCCGAAATCAAGATGGCCGTTACGGTTGGCGAGTAGGTACGGGGCGAATCGCAACCATCAGAGTTGAATACCCATCGATCTCAAAGTGTTCGGCTCGGATCAGATGTGAACCACCCAGCCTGACGCTGATAATTTCCTGACGGGGTGCGTGATACGTCCAGTCGTCGTGTATCAGTTTGCCGTCGAGCCACAACCGCACACCATCGTCGCTCGTGAGATCAATTTCATAATCTCCTTCGGGAATCTGAAACGTGCCCTCGGCGATAGTCGCAAACCGGTTTTCCGGAAGCCCCGGCGCCGGGGCGCGGTACCACTGATACGCCAGATCTGTGGTGGATTCTGTGAGTACCGGCTGCCCATTGATGAGACGCCTGAACGCCGGGTAGGCTTCTTGCGGATCGGTCTCGTCATCCCATACAAAAAACTGTACGTCCCAATCGATCGGCAGATAGAAGTGTTCGTAGCGGGTCGTGAACGGTTCGCCGGCAGGTATATGCCCACCAAACCGATCCGTTATTACATCCCCTGTGAATTCCATCTCGATGACCATATTTACGGTCGAACCCGGAGCGCGAGTCACCTCGATGAGGTCGGGGCCGCCGGTCGCCAGATGCGAGCCGCTCGCCCTCGAAAACGATTTCACACCCTCGGCACTCTTGATGGACCACTCCCCGGACGGTCCGAGAATTTCAAATGTCTGGACCAGATCCGAGCGTTTCGATCTCGGCCAAAGCACCGGTGACCTGAAATCATACGGCCCCCACTCGTCAATCAGCATATAGTCTCGGCCTGTTTTGATCTGCGGCGGCAGCGATATATCGATTGCGCCCGGCAGCGCCACAGGAACCGGCACGGACGGGGTATACGAGGCGGGTATCGCCGGACCCGATGGGTCATCAATCCAGTTTGATTCACGTTCGACATCGCTCGTATTTGTCACATCAAACGGCTGCCCGACGCCGGTGAAACTGTTCTGTGCAAACATATGCCCGGTGCTCGCCACCTCCCGCACCTTCGAATATCCCCAGTCGGCTGGCTGGCTCGCGCGCTCCCAGAATTTCAGGCCAACGTCCCCTCCTGTGAATGAGTTGAACGCGACTGTCAACCGCTGCCCGTGCTCGACGGCAATGTGTTCTTCGTTATCCGTGAATGTGTTTCCTTCTATTATAGTATCGAATGAATAACCGCCCCAGATCCCATGCCAGCAACCCTCTATTCGATTCTGGATGATCTGATTCCGGGAAAACGTGACCTCGATCCCGTTGGTTGGTGCGAATGAAAAGTCATTGTGATATATAAGGTTGTCGTTACATCCTCCCTCGCCCGTGTCCATCGTCGACTGACCGGCCCAGAGGAATAACCCATCACCTGAATGAGTGGCAGAATTAAATGCGATGGTGTTGCCGCTGGATTGTTCGTAGAGCAGCAGTGCCGCCGAATCCTGGCCCCGATGGTACACACCCGGACTGTGGCCACGCACATTAAAATCGAGCCGGTTGTGTGAGATGATATTTCCGCTACTCCGGTACAACCCTATCCCGATCGCCGAGTTAAACGTGATCGTGTTGTTGATGAACGTGCCGTTGTTGACGTCGGTGAGCATCAGACCATTTTCACCACCCGTCACCCTCACGTGCTCCACGCGCGCACGATCGGCGCGGCGCAGATAGACGGCAGCGCCAAACCTGAGCCACTCGTCGGACTCGTTGTTGTGATAACTCATCCAGTCGTCGTTGCTTTCGCGTTCAATCGTACTTTTAAGTCGCTGCCGCCAGTTATAACTGAAATCACTCTCAGTGATGTGAATATCCGGGACGTCGATGCCCATTACCGCCACTTTATACCCCTTCACGACCGCGTTCCGGATCGTCACGGCTGCACTTTTTTCCACCAGAATACCGATGCCTGAGAATTCGTCGGGTGCCTGGCCAGCGGTGGCCCCGTCGAGCACCGCCCCGTTAAAATCAACAATAATACTGTCGCCCACGATCCGGATGGCGCCGAGACTGTCTCCGGGAATTGGATACAGCCCCCGACGAATGGTCACCGAGTGGTCGATAATCAGGCCGGGCGTGAGTTCGATAACATCGGGATCCGCGGCCGGATCTATGCCCGGTCCACACGACGTAAAAAGCGCGGCTGCAGCAATTATGGCTGTCGCTGCCAGCACCAGTCTTGAGTGTCGAATATTCATCAGTCCTGTACTTTTGAAAGAATCCAGTCGTCACCGGACCGAAAAATATCGAGCGTTCCGCCCGTTGTATGAACCCGAAAATACACCCGGCGCTCTTCTTCCGCCCACCATTTGCCTTGCACGACCCAGGCATCGACCAGATACTGCACACGGTGCCGACGGCCGTTCCAGTTCACCACGACCGGCCAGCCTTTGGTGACTTCTACTTCAACGGGTTGGAACCAGCGTTTCATGGGGGCGCTTCACTAAATAGGAATGTTGCTGAAAGGGGATGTCGAAACCGGGGCGTACAACATATATTCACGCCCCGACCAGCGCAATATGTGCAGCAGAATAACCTGATATAAATGAATACGAGGATCAAAGAATTTCAGCGATCGGTTGAGAACAAGTTCAACGTCTACAACAGCTTGTTCCTGAGCCTCCCCTTTCGGGAAATTCGCAACACGGGTGTATTAATTCCTCTGCTGCAGAATGAATGCCGCGAAGGATTGATGGCGCACCGGGAGCCTGTCGAGATCCTGGACTCATTTTTCGCAGCCCGCCCGGAAATAAAAACCGAGCGCGACAGAATAAATTTCATGTTCCGCGTGATACAATACGTGGAGCGGCAGGTGGTCCTGTTTGACAGCGTGGAAGATGCGGCCTTTCCTCAATTGCGGGATGTCGACGAACAACTGTCACTGAGGAGTTACATCCAACATGCGACGGGAAGATACGCTGAGAAGCCTGCGGCCGATATTGCGTCCACCGACCCGGAAAAAAATAACGTCTACGAGAATCTATCCACATTCGCAACCCGGATCGTATTTACGGCGCATCCGACGCAGTTCTACCCGCAATCGGTATTAAAAATCATTGCGCAACTCCGCCATCTGATCTCGCAGAACGAAATATCGGGTATTGACCGAAAACTTCAACAGCTCGGACTGACTTCGCTCCTGAAACCAACGCGGCCAACCCCGCTGGAGGAAGCGAAAAATATCATCTACTTCCTCCGGTATGTGTATTACGACGCCGTCGGAGAAATGTATGCGGAAATCAAGAGAGCGACCGAGGGCGCCGATTTTGATAATACCAGGATCATTCAGCTCGGGTTCTGGCCCGGGGGTGACCGGGATGGAAACCCGTTTGTGACCTCGAAAACGACCGCCGATGTGGCGAATGAACTCCGGATGACCCTGATGAAATGTTATTACAAAGACCTGAAGGACCTCGAAAGTAAATTGACATTCAGGAAAGTCGAGGACAACATATCGAGACTGATAGCATCCGTTTATGAGGCCATGTTCGATGCCACGTCGGTACTCACATTTGAGCAACTACTGGATCCTCTGGTCGAAGTAAAACAGGATCTGATTTCAGATTACAACAGTCTGTATCTGGAGGATATCGATTTAATGATCGACAAAGTCCGGATTTTCAAGATGCACTTCGCCACCATCGACGTCCGGCAGAATCACCGGGTTCATGCAAGAGTAGTTGAACAGATTCTGATTCAAAACGGCGTGATTTCATCGGACCTGCAAGAACTCGAACATGATGAACTGGTGCGGATTTTGCTCAGCAGCTCGTTTCAAATTCAGGTCGGTGACTACGACGATGAGCTGATTCGTGATACCATCCACACCATCCGAGGCATCAGGGGCATTCAGGAGAAAAACGGGGAGGAAGGCTGCAACCGGTACGTAATCAGCAATTCCGAAGATATTTTTTCAGTCCTGTTTGTGTTCGCGCTCTTCCGGTGGTGTTGGAATCAGGAAGAATTCCCTGTTGACATCATCCCGCTGTTTGAATCCGTTGATGGAATGGAGGTGGCCGGGTCCATCATGGAAACGTTATATAATTTTCCGAACTATCGGGCACACCTGAACCAACGAGCAAGCACGCAGACGATGATGCTCGGATTTTCGGATGGTACCAAAGACGGCGGATACCTGCAGGCCAACTGGTCCATCCATAAGACCAAAGAGCGACTCTCGTCGGTGAGCGAGGAGGCCGGAATCAGAGCCATCTTTTTTGATGGCCGTGGCGGTCCGCCGGCGAGGGGTGGTGGAAAGACGCATCGGTTTTATGCCTCACAAAGCGGCAATATCGCCAACCACGCGATCGAGCTAACCATTCAGGGACAAGTCATCACGAGTATGTACGGCACTCGGGAGCATTTTAAATTTCAGTGTGAGCAACTCATCGCCGCTGGCATCCACAACAACTTGCGGGAGAACGAAAATCACATCTCCGAGAGCTCTCGCGCATTGTTCGACGAACTCGCCAAGCTGAGTTATGAGAAATACACAGATCTGAAAAATCACCCCAAGTTCGTCCCGTATCTGGAGAAAAAAAGCACACTTCGTTTTTACAATCGGACCAATGTCGGGAGCCGCCCGGCGATGCGTGGGGCACAGAAATCTCTGGTATTGAAGAATTTGCGGGCGATCCCTTTTGTTGGGGCGTGGAGTCAGCTGAAACAGAATGTGCCTGGTTATTTCGGAATCGGAACCGCGTTTAAGACGGTCGCTGATGATGGGCGACTCGAAAACATTCGAGATCTATTTCGGGACGTCCCTTTCTTCAAAACGCTGATTTTGAACAGTATGATGTCTTTGTCGAAATGCAATTTTGCACTCACCGAATATCTGGGGGACGACCCGGAATTCGGCCCGTTCTGGAACATATTGCTGGACGAATATGAATTGTCGCGAGAGATGGTTTTGCTCGTTTCCGGGTACACAGAATTAATGGAAGAAGAGCCGATTTCCAGACAATCAATAGCGATTCGAGAGGAAATCGTAACGCCTCTTCTGGTCATTCAGCAGTATGCTCTTCAGAAATTGGAATCCGAGACGAGCCAACGATCGGTGTACGAAAAAATCGTGACCCGATCCCTGTACGGCAACATTAACGCGAGCCGGAATTCTGCGTAACCAATAAAAGCGTATGAATCGATCTCTAGCATTTATACTCGCGTTTGTTTCTTTTTCAGGCCCGTTAGCGGCCTCGGCACAGGAGACGAATTCACGCTCAGAACAACGTGAGTCATTTGACTACTGGCAATACAATCGGCAGATCATTCAGCGAGGCGTGCAGGCGATTTTGATGTGCAATGGATTGTTTACTTCAGATCGAACGCTAGAGCAGGTGTTTGACCAGGAACTCAGGTATTTACGGGGGCCGATCGGGACCGCCGATGGCGGAGACTATGTGGTTGATTGGAATCTCCGGGCTGTGGCCGTCGGGTCCGCCGGGCCTGTACCGACAGTTCGAGCTGCGTTTCGGGAGGGACTCGGATGTGTAAGCATGCCTCCCGACCAGACGTTCGATGACATCGACGCGCTTCCTGAACTTCTGACGCCGCCACTCGCCGGCGATCCGGCATTGATTCCCTGGCCGGACGGGGACCTCTTGGCACCAATCGGAAACGTATCCGGTATCGATTTCGATGCACTCCAGGCGGCATCTGACTGGACGTTTGACCGCGTGGGCCACGGGGGTACTGAGCAACAAACTACGCTGAGCCTAATTGTCGTTCACAAAGGCCAGATTGTGCACGAACGGTATGCGGACGGCGTGGAAATGCGGACTAAAACCCGGACATGGTCTACTGCCAAAAGTATCGCTGTCACACTGATCGGAATGATGGTAGATGAGGGTCGGATGTCTCTTGACGAATCATTGGCACTCGATTGGTTACCGGAGGCTCGATCTGATAATAGTGATCCGCGCCACGCGATTACACTTCGCCATGTATTGAACATGTCGAGTGGGTTGGAAACAATCGACAATCGGGGTATGGAATACGCGACCGGTTCTGGGTTGTCATACTGGGCCGGTGCCAGTTCTGTCAACGGGGCCCGGAGCCGCGCTTTGATTCGCGAACCCGGTACGAATTGGGACTACGAGAATTACGACACCATTCTGGCCGTTTATGCTATGAAAAGAGCTCTTGGTGATGCGCAGACGTACCTTGAGTTTCCCCGGACAGCACTCTTCGACAAAATCGGGATGCGCAACACCGTTCCTGGAGTTGATCGTT
>SMXK01000138.1 GCA_004356265.1 Bacteroidota bacterium | reverse complement strand
GGAGCAGGAAGGCGGTAAATCTGTGCCGGAACCGTTCCTGCCGAAACGAACAACAACGCAATAATCAACACTGTCAATCTTGCAGAACGGCCGGAAACGATGCCGGAGAATATTATGGAATCGAACAATGAGGTGCCTGTAGCTCAAATCGGGTGGAAGAATTGCAGCTTCTACAGTACGGACTTGTGAATGTGCCCGGCTGACCGGGGCAAAAGAGCAGGCCTCAAAAGGGTACTGACCGCGAATACTTCGGAAAGCTAGGCTCTTTCGCTCATCTCCTCGGTGATGGACTCCCATTTATTGTATTGCGATTCCAGAGTCTTTTGTAACACATCGAGTTTGACTATGTAACCCTGAGCGCGCCGGTTGTCTTTGAAAACATCTGGATCTGCAAGAAGTGATTCCAGGTTTTCTTTTTTCGTCTCGTCAACCAGAATTCCCGATTCCGTTTCCTCCAGCAACAACTTCAATTTGTAGTCATTCAGGCTGGCATACTGAGAATTTGACCGAGCCGCTCTTTTTTTCTTTTGTCGACTGCGTTCTTCCGCTTCAAGTCGCTTCTGTTCCTTTGTTTTTGGACCGCTCTGACGCTTGGTTTCGTTTCGAGGCGATTTTTTATCTGCGTTGCTGTGGCCCCCAGACCCAACGTTTCCGGCCGTCGCGGTACCGGAGCGAGCGCCGTTCGTACTGCCACGGTTCGCCGCGGCTGCTATTGTGCTGGCCGTCCCGTGCGTGACCTGCCACAGGTAGTCTGAATAATTTCCCTGGTAAATCTGGACCGATTTGTTATCCACCCGCCAGATGCTGGTAACCGTTTGATCCAGAAAATGCCGGTCATGAGAGACGAGAACAAACGTGCCAGTGTATTGACGTAAAGCCTCAATCAATACATTCCGTGACTGAATATCGAGATGATTGGTTGGCTCATCAAGAATCAGAAAATTGGCAGGAGAGATCAGGGTTTTGGCGAGTGCCACACGGCTTCTTTCACCTCCGGAAAGCACCGTAATCGGCTTGAAGACGTCATCGCCGTTGAACAGAAAAGCGCCCAGCAGAGTTCTAATCCATGTCTCGGTCCGGTCAATGGCTGCTTCCTGGACAACCTCGTAAACATTTCTGTCTTTTGGGAGCGATTCGGCCTGGTTCTGGGCGAAATACGAAAGCTCCATTTTCTGACCCCGAAACAGATCACCATCGAATGGTTCGGTGCCCAATAAGATTCTCGCGAGTGTCGATTTACCGGCTCCGTTGGGTCCGATCAGGGCAATCCTGTCGCCCCGTTCTATCTTCAGCGGCCCCGCTCGGTCGAATACCTCAATATCGCCTTCATCTGTAGAATACGTTTTTGAAAGTTCGGGTAACTCCATCAATACCCGGCTCGATCGAGGCGGCTCTGGGAAGCGAAATACAATCGTGGATTCGTCCGCAGGAGGTGGAGGTAAACGTACGAGAGCTTTGAGCGACTTTACGCGACTTTGCACCTGCCGCGCTTTACTCGCCTTCGCCCGAAATCTCTCTATAAACCGTTCTGTTTCCTGAATGGCTTTCTGCTGGTTTTCAAACGAAGCTCTCTGAATCAGCCGCCTCTCAACACGGTCCTTCAGATAAAAAGTATAATTGCCCGCGTATTCTGTCAGATTTCCTTGAGAAAGTTCGACCGTTCCGTTGACCATCCGATCCAGGAAGTAACGATCATGCGAAACAATAACGACTGAGCCCGGGAATGATTTTAAATAATTCTCAAGCCAATCGATGCTGTCAATGTCGAGGTGGTTCGTGGGTTCATCGAGAAGGAGAATATCCGGGCTTATCAGAAGAAGGTGGGCCAGCGCCACACGCATCTTCCAACCGCCCGAAAACGATGAGATCGGTCGGTTCAGATCATCCGGATCAAATCCGAGCCCGGTTAAAATAGCTTCCGCTTTTGATTGAGCTCGATGCGCTTCGAGCGCCACAAGCCGTCCGTGTACTTCATCAAGCCGTATCAGAAGCCGTTCGTGATCCGGGTCCTCATGATCGGGATGCACCTCCAGTTCTTTGAGGAGATCTTCTTCTTCAGTCTCTAACTCCTGTACGGCAGAAAAAGCCGACATGGCCTGTTCGAGAACACTCTGCCCTGTATCAGCCTCCTGGGTTTCCTGTCGAAGATACCCTATCTGCAACGAGCCAGTTGAAACGGAGCCCGAATCGGCCTGGACTTCTCCCGAAATCAGCCGCAGAAGAGTGGTTTTTCCGGCTCCATTAGGGCCCACAAGTCCGATTCGTTTGGACCCGGTGAGGGTCCACGAAATATTGCGGAGGATGGTATCGCCTCCGAAGGCGATTGAAATGTTGTGAAGCTGAACGATGGGGAGACCTCTTCCTAGTAGGCGTTTTTACTGACAAATCCTTTCCAGACCGTCAGCAGCATTATTTTAAAATCGAGTCCGAGAGACCAGTTTCGAATGTAATAGATGTCGAACTCGATTCTTTTTTCGAGCGAAGTTGATCCTCTCCATCCGTTGATTTGGGCCCATCCGGTAATGCCGGCTTTCATTTTATGCCTGAGCATGTATTTGGGCACCTCTGTTCTGAACGTATCAATAAAAACGGGGCGTTCAGGCCGCGGACCTACAACAGACATATCCCCTTTTATAACATTAATAAACTGGGGCAATTCGTCGAGCGACGTACGCCTGAGGAACGATCCGACAGGAGTGGCCCGGGACTCGTCGGCCTTACTCCATACCGCCCCGGTGGAAGCTTCCGTATTAACAGGCATGGATCTGAATTTTAACATGTCAAATTTTTTCCCGTTCAAGCCCATCCGTTCCTGTTTGTACAAGACAGGCCCCGGAGACGACATCTTGACGCTCATGGCGATGATCAACAGAATCGGGGAGAGGAGAATTACCACCAGCGCAGAGAATACAACATCAATAATTCTCTTTACGACCCGTCGAAATTCGATCGGCGTTTCATCCAGAAGATGAATAATCGGCAGCCCGCCAATTTCAGTTACCCGTCCATTTAACAGATCATACTGCTCCAGGTCCGGCACGAGGCACACGTGGGTGAGTGAGTTTTCGACAGCCAGAAGTATTTCCCGAATTCGATCGGATGCCGTCAGCGGGAGGGCGATGTATACATAGTCGATCCCTTCTCCACGCTGTTCAGCGGCATCGATAATATGCTTCAAATCATCAATGGAGCCCAGCACATCGGGCCGATCTCCAGACTCGTCATCAAGGAATCCAACTGTATCAAACCCCATCCAGGGGTATTCGGCGAACGACTTATGTAATTTCCGACCGGTTCGTCCGGCTCCGATAATCAGCACCCGTTTCAGGTACTTCCCGTTCCGTCTCGCGCGCTGCAATCCCTGATAGAGCACAACACGGATGAAAACCATCAGACTTGGAGCGATCACTCCGAAAATCCCCATGTGTAACCGGGAAAAATTAAATGTCCGATACATCCACAGTGATGCAATTACGACTACGAGTCCGAACAGAATAGACCGGGCGACTGCCAGAACGAGCGAAGACAGTCGTTCCGTACGATCGTGATTATACAATCCGGTTGCCCAGAATACCGTCATGGATATGATCAGGATCCACGGTACAAATTCGAGGTAGATCCAGAACGCTACATTTTCGGAAGGTGGGAAAACTCCGAGAGACGGGAATAACCTGAATCGCACGTAGTACGCGGCCACCCAGCTAAGAGCGACAAGTGTTGCGTCTACAAAAAAGAGCACACGCTGAAACAGCCGGCTTTGCTCTTGAAGCATATCAGATTATGGAATATGGACAGACGGTGCAGTCCCGGGAGTGACGTCCGTCGTTTGTACGATCAGAGAGATGTCGAGTGCCCGGACGGAATGAGTAAGTGCACCAACAGATATATAATTCACCCCGGATTCAGCAATTTGCCTGACGGTACCAAGCGACACCTTGCCCGAGGCCTCGGTCGCAACGCGCCCTCCGATTTTATTAACGGCAGATATTAACATGGACACATCGACGGCGTCATCGGGCAGGACCGTAACCATATTGTCCAGCAGCAGGCGATCCACGTGATTGGTATCGAGGGCAACTTCAATCTGTTCAAGCGAGGTTATTTCGACAACCACCCGTTTCTTGACGGAGGACTTGTTATTCCGGTCAACAGATTCAATGGCCTTTCTGAGATCGCCGGCTGCCGCGATGTGATTTTCTTTAATCATCACCTCATCCGACAGATCCAATCGATGATTGACTCCGCCGCCGATCAACACGGACCACTTGTCCAGGTGGCGAAGCCCGGGTGCGGTCTTCCGGGTATCGAGGACTTGTGTGCTCGTGTCTCTGAGGGCGGTAACGAACTCGTTAGTATGCGAGGCAATACCGCTCATTCGCTGGACATAGTTGAGCATCACCCGCTCACCACTCAACATTGACCGAAGCGGACCGGACAAAGTAGCCAGCAATTGCCCGGGCTCGACGTTTTCGCCATCAAAAGTTTCCCAATGAATTTGGACTGCATTGTCCAACACGTAAAAAACTCGGTCTGCGACAACCGTCCCTGCCAGAATGCCGGTTTCCTTGGCAATCAGACGAGCTGACCCTCTGGTAGCCGGGTTGATGGTCCAAAGAGAAGTTTTGTCACCATCGCCGAGGTCCTCAGCCAGTGCCCGGGCAACGTGAGCGTCGATCGCCGCGAGGGAGAGGTATTCGGGAAGGGACGCGCTCGACATTATTATTCGCCGGACTTTTTCTGCGGGAAAGACGCGAGTACCCAATCGGGGGCCGGAATGGGGCGTCGCCGCGCTGAATCAAAAAAACAAAGCCGGACGTGCCCGGATACAAGAATTTCGGATTCCCCTTTTCGGCGGACTTCGTAATCAAATAAAACCCGGACTTTGGAATCAGACATCGTTACATCGCACTGGATTTCCAGCAGATCGTCGTACCGTGCCGGACTGAAATACCGGACGGCGAGATCCAGGACAGGCATAATCGTTCCGTGGTCTTCCAATGATTTATAAGAAATACCTTGGCTTCGAAGCGCTTCCGTTCGGGCGATTTCAAAATAATCGATATAGTGCGCGTGATACACAACGCCCATCGGGTCACATTCACGGTAACGAACACGATGTTCGTGGAAATATCTGCTCACGGGCAATTTGACTCTGAGTTATTCTTCAGCAAACGCTCCCATACTATCGAATTTCGCGAGACGCTCCTTCAGCAGTTTTTTCGTGGAGTATCCCTCAATATCAGACAGGTTGGAAGCAATGGCTTTGCCCAGAGACTGAATGGCCACTGCCGGGTCGTGATGGGCGCCACCAAGCGGCTCCGAAACGATCTCGTCGATAATACCAAGCTGAATCAGATCGGCGGCAGTCAATTTGAGGGCTCTCGCGGCTTCTTCTTTAAAATCCCATGAGTGCCAAAGGATTGAAGAGCAACTTTCCGGCGAGATCACAGAGTACCAGGCATTTTCCATCATCAGAATGCGGTCTCCGACGCCGATACCAAGCGCTCCACCCGAAGCGCCGTCACCGATGAGGTTTACAATGATCGGGACCGGAAGCCGCGCCATTTCAAACAAGTTCATCGCGATGGCCTGCGCCTGCCCGCGTTCTTCTGCCTCGAGTCCCGGAAAAGCGCCCGGTGTATCGAGTAATGTGATAACCGGCTTATTGAATTTGGCCGCCATTTTCATGAGTCGCAAGGCTTTTCGATATCCTTCCGGATTGGGCATACCGAATCGACGGTACTTACGCATCTTTGTGTTCCGGCCCTTTTGCTGACCGACTATCATCACGGTCCGATCCCGGTAGCCAAATTTTGAACCCTTAAACGTCGCAAAGCCGCCGATCATGGCCGGATCATCACCGAACAAACGATCACCATGAAATTCGATGAATCCTTCGGTCAACCCGTCGATGTGGTCCATCGTATACGGTCGGTCCGGATGACGCGCGATCTGAACCCGTTGCCACCTTGTCAGATTCTGGTAGATCGAAGCGCGTAGCTCATGCACGCGTTTCTCCATAGACTTAATGGACTTGGAAAGATTTTCCGCGCCTCCATCTGAATCCAGATGACGCATCTCTTCAAGTTTCTGCTCCAGTTCGAAAATTGGTTTCTCGAATTCAAGAAGTCGAGAGGACTGTTTCTCAGCCATTCAGGTGTTGACTGCTTAGTGGGATTTCTTGGCACGGAATGATTGAATAACAATATCAATGTCAAATCCGGGCGACTGATGGGTGGCGTAGTACCAATACGCACGAGATATTTCCTCGGGTTCTAACGCCTGTGTGTTTAACGTGTTCGTTATCGAAAAAACGCCTTCGATGAGCCCCCACGAGGCCGGCACCAGGTCGACGTGTTCAGGCTCAAGTCCTACCAGCTGGCGCGACCCGGCGAGAACATGCGGCAGTGAAGACAGCCGCGTCGATAGAAGTTGCATTTTTGAATGAGGCGATATAAAAGAAATCAATCGAACAAACGGCCATACGACCATTCCGACCAGGGCTGCCGGAATTTCGAATAGTCTCCGGTGGAAACGGCTCCGAATTTCCATCACCTCAGGCAGCTGAGCCAGAAGAGACGCGAGCGAGATCGGGGAGATATCAGATTTCCCGATAACGTGTTCGCTCCCCTCGTGTAACATCCTGAATTGTACGTCAAGGCCATGAAGGCCTCGCATCATGCTGATGATGTCTTGGTTGGCAACATCTTTTGCCGCGAATATAATTTCCCTGATCTGTTTTATTCGAACCAGATCCCGGAGCTGAGTC
>SMXK01000137.1 GCA_004356265.1 Bacteroidota bacterium | reverse complement strand
GGGTTGCACGATAATTGGGCAGAATCCATGGTAATATTGTTGGCACCCATTTATAATGCCGATGGCAATGAGCGGGTCTCGCTTTATAACAGGCCGCGGCAGAATGGGCCGTACGCCGGGATGGGTCAACGTCCAAACGCTCAAGGACTGGACCTGAACCGAGATCACATGAAGGTTAAAAGCCCCGAAGCGCGGTCATTCATTCGAATGATGAAAGAGTATGATCCTTATGTACTCATGGACTTGCATACCACAAACGGTTCCCAACACGCTTATCACCTCACGTATTCGCCCCCGTTAAATCCCAATACGGAAGCTGGAATTGACTCATTTCTGCGCGAGGAGCTTCTTCCCGCGGTTACAGATCAAATCAGATCCACACATGGATGGGAATATTATTTCTACGGAAACTTCCCATTTCGAAGCGGAAGCGAACCCGGCTGGTACACGTTTGATCATCGGCCCAGATTCAACAACAACTATATCGGTCTGCGAAATCGCATGGCGATATTAAGTGAGGCGTATGCCTATGCTACATTCAGGGATCGTGTTATGGGAACGAAATATTTCGTCGAAGAAATTCTCGAATTCAGTTTTAAAAACACCGAACGGATCATTGCCCTGGTCGACGAAGCGGATCGAACGTCCATCGTAGGAGACGAATTGGCCGTTGCTGCGGAACCCAAACGCAGTGACAACAAGGTGTCTATTCTCATGGGCCGCACAATCAACAAAAAAAATCCGTTTTCGGGTGAATTGATTCGGGAGCGGATCGATTTCGCCGAAGTTCAGGAGATGTATGAATACGGCTCCTTTACAGCAACCGAAACGTCGCGTGTACCATCTTCCTACTTCTTCAGTCAGGATACATATGGACTGACGGACTACCTGGACATTCACGGCGTTAAATACACCGAATTGGCGGCTACACAGACTCGGATGGTCGAGGGATTTCGAATTGATTCCACTAAAGTGGCGGAGACGCCGTTTCAGCAGATCAACGAACGGAAATTGTACGGCACCTGGATACAGGAAGAACGCGAGTTTGAAGCGGGGACCATAGAAATTAAAATGGGGCAACCCCTGTCCCGTCTGGCGTTTTACCTGCTGGATCCCCGGTCTGATGACGGCCTTTTAAACTGGGCGGGCCTTGATCGCGCTTTGAACGGTGCTCTCGACGGTACCGGGACGTACCCGATCTACCGGTCGGTTGATTGACTCAGAATACATCGCGTCCCACTTTCACAAGATTGGAGAACTCGGAATTCCTGATCTGGAATCCTTCCGCCTGGCATCTATCGCAATACAGCGTGAGAGAAATCCTGTATACAAACGATTTGATGGATTTACATACTTGCCCGTTCAGGCCTTCAAGCGGAAGCCGATCGTAAGTTTCCCCGTCGAGGAAGCTGAAGCTGTGTTTATCAGCAGTGGAACTGCAAAAACCGCGTCACGGAGCAGACATTATGTCAAACACCTGGATGTTTACCACAGATCTGTAGTAAATCATTTTCGGGCCGTTCATGGAGGTGGTAAACGTGTCATTCTTGCACATCTCCCGTCGTACATCGAGTCGAGAGGCACATCATCCCTTGTCACAATGGTGCAAATATTGATAGATGAATTCGGGCTGCCTGGCAGCCAGTTTTTTCTGGATGTGATGCCGCCAGAATCGGTTTTCAGCAGTGGCCCGGTACTTCTTTTTGGAGCAGCATTTGGCCTTATTGTACTGGCTGAATCTGGTTCATTTCAGCTTCCTGACGATGCCCTGATTATCGAAACCGGTGGCATGAAGGCGCACGGGCGAGAAATGAGCCGCGCTGATCTGCACACTGAACTGGCACACGGATTCGGAATTGGTAGGACCCAGGTCACCAGTGAATACGGCATGTGCGAGCTGCTGAGCCAATTTTATATGCGGGATAACGGGTTATTTTATCCTCCGCCATGGGTTTCATTTGTGATTCTGGACCCGGCCGACGCGCGTACTCCGTTACCTGAAGGAGAGACTGGTGCACTGGCTATCTTTGATGCGGCAAATATTTATTCTGTTTCTTCAATTTTAACGCAGGACAAAGCGATTCGTCGCGGCAGCGGCGTGGATCTTCTTGGTCGCTTTTCCGGAGCGGAATTGAGGGGCTGTAATTTTTTAGTTGAGGAACGCATTGGTACATCTTCAGATTGATACGAAATCATTGGTTTCAACGGTCACAATTTCTCGACCTGAAAAACGCAATGCGCTGAATGCAGACTTGGTTACCGGACTGACTGATATGTTTGTGTCTCTTTCGGATGACGAATCATGCAGGGTTATTGTGTTGTCAGGCACAGGCAATACGTTCTCAGCTGGCGCTGATCTGCAAGCTCTTGAAGCAATGCAGTCTGCGTCCTTCGAGGAAAACGCAGAGGACTCGAGGGCGCTCGCGAATCTGTTTCGAGCCATCCGAACGTGCCGGAAGCCTGTGATCGCGCGCGTTAACGGCCACGCTATTGCCGGAGGACTGGGACTTTTATTAGCGTGTGATTATGCCGTCGTCGTTTCGGAGGCCAGATTGGGTTTTCCTGAAACCCGGATAGGAATGGTTCCAGCGCTTGTGGCGGTGTTATTGAGAGAGAGAACAGGCGCTCTTGTTCAGAGAGATATATTACTTTCCGGACGACTCTTTAGCGCCGACGAGGCGCTCAGGTACGGGCTGATATCCTCTGTTGCATCACCAGAAACATTGGATGACATGGTTACTGAACTGGCACTCGAGCTCGTTCATAATACCAGTTCGCAGGCGGTGGGAGCAACCAAAATGCTCCTGCATGACATATCGAGTTTGGCCTTCGACGATGCGTTGGAGTATGCCATATTGGCGAACGCGAAAGCCAGGGAATCCGAAGACTGTCGTGCTGGAATTTCAGCTTTTCTTGCCCGTACAGATCCTCCGTGGAAGGTCCGGTCGTGATTCACCGCGATTCCGTCATGATCGTTTACAGAAGTTTGTAAATTGATACGCTCAGGGATCTTGTCGTCGCAACCACGTCCAGAAACAACCACGTTCAGAAGCAACCACGTCCAGAAACAATCACATCCAGAACAGGCAAAGTTTTTCAATGATTACGTACAAGGATTCAGGCGTTGATATTGAAGCGGGAGAGGAAATGGTCAGGCGAATCAAGCCGCTGGTCAGAACAACGTTCACGTCCGGAGTACTCGCAGACATCGGATCTTTTGGCGCATTTTTCAAACCGGATTTCAAGAGGTTTGATGATCCGGTGCTGGTCTCTTCGGTGGACGGAGTGGGAACGAAGTTGAAAGTCGCGTTCATGATGAACCGGCATGACACGGTCGGTCAGGACCTGGTAAATCACTGTGTAAATGACATCGCCGTGTGTGGAGCGTTGCCGATGTTTTTCATGGACTACTTTGCAACCGGAGCGCTTGCGCCGGAGGTTGCCTATGACGTAATCAAAGGATTCTCGGTAGCATGCATAGAGAATAAATGCGCGTTGATCGGCGGTGAAACAGCGGAAATGCCGGATATGTACAAGACGGGAGAGTACGATCTGGCTGGAACGATTGTCGGAATGGTCGATCGCTCGGCCATAATCGACGGGCGCCAGATTGTGGCGGGTGATGTTTTGATCGGGCTGCCGTCATCGGGCCTCCACACCAATGGATATTCGCTTGCGCGAAAGGTCTTATTCAGTACGTATTCCGTCGATGATACACCGCCTGAACTGGATGGAAAGTCGGTGGGAGAGTCTCTACTGGCCATCCATCGATCCTATCTCAATATTATCCAGTCGTTGTTGGCATCCGAGTTAAACATTAAGGGTCTGTCGCACATTACGGGTGGTGGTATTGAGGGCAACACGAGGAGAATCCTGCCTGATGGCCTGGGAATCGAAATTGACTATTCGACGTGGGAGAGACCGTCTATATTTGACCTCATCAAGAACACGGGAAACGTACCCGAGGAAGATATCAGACAATCATTAAATCTTGGTATTGGCCTCATAATCGTCGTTCCTGAGTCTGACACCGCTCAAACAGTTGAGCATTGTGTTGCCGCCGGCGAATCACCAGTGCAACTTGGCAAAGTTATTGCTTAAAGTGCCGGTCGTTGGCTACTCTTCAATTTTGTATATATTGAGGGCTCTTGGGTCGATAAATACTGACTAACGGTTAAACGGTATACGCTTTGCTCTCTATCATTCTTATTGTCGTTCTCAGCTACCTCGTCGGATCTATTCCGGGGAGCCTGCTGATTGGGAAATACCTGTACGGAATTGACCCTCGGGAACACGGGAGCGGTAATGCCGGCGCTACGAACACGATGCGGGTGTTAGGGTTCAAGGCCGGAGTTCTGGCTACGATCGTCGATCTCGGAAAAGGATTATTTGCCGCAGGAATTATCGCGACGATTCGGGTTGATGCAATTCCTGTAACCGGTCTCGGCTTCTGGGATACGATGTCGGTGATGCGACTTATCGCAGGCATGGCCGCAGTTGCCGGTCATATGTACCCTGTCTTGGCGGGATTTCGGGGTGGAAAAGGCGTAAACACCAGCGCGGGAGTATTGCTGGCCATCACGCCGGTGACCATGTTATTCACGTTTGGCGTATTTGCACTGGTGTTATATACGTCCAGGTATGTGTCCCTTGCGTCTCTTGCCGCGGCGATTGCCTTCCCGTCGACAGTAGTCATTCGTAAATATTTATTTGGTGTCGGCTCCATTGATGCCAGTATTCTTTTCTTTAGTCTTGCGCTTGCGACAGCGATTTTTATCGCTCACAGACCCAATATTCAGCGGCTGTTGAAAGGTGAAGAGACGAGGGTTTCGGCCGGTAAGTTGTCGATGAGCAGTTCTTCAAAGGAATAGCAATTTCAGTTTTCGAAGATGAGTGATATCCCGGGACCCATTGGTCCAATTGCCGTCATCGGTGCCGGAAGTTGGGGCACAGCTCTTGCCATCTCTCTTGTATCGACTGGAAAAGAAACCAGGTTGTGGGCGCGGCGGGAAGACGCGGCTGCGCAGATGCGTTTGTCGCGGCACAATCCAACTTATTTACCCGATGTTCTTCTCCCAGACGAGCTCGAAATCACGTCTGATCTTGCGGCTGCGGTTAAGGATGCCCATTTTGTGGTTTTCGCTACACCGTCACAAGCTGTCCGTACAGTCGCAGAACAACTGGATGGACTCATCGAGTCGGAAGCGATAGTTGTTTCGGTTGCAAAAGGAATCGAAAACGAAACCTTGATGACTACAACGCAGGTACTTCACGATGTCCTGAAAGACATTCCTGAAGAGAACCTGGGTGTACTTTATGGACCGAGTCATGCAGAAGAGGTGGCTGCAGGTGTTCCAACGGCCGTGGTTGCTGCGGCGAGGTGTTTACGCACCGCCGAGATCATCCAGTGCGTATTTTCCGCCCCCCGGCTGCGTGTTTACGTGAACCAGGATTTGATAGGTGTTGAAATTGCCGGATCTGTGAAGAACGTAATGGCTATCGCTACGGGTATTGTTGAGGGAGTTGGATTTGGAGACAATACGCGGGCGGCACTAATTACCCGTGGACTCGCGGAATTGAAACGATTGGGGGCTGCAATGGGCGCAGACCCCATGACGTTTTCAGGACTGGCCGGAATCGGTGACCTGGTGGTAACGTGTACCAGCAAGCTGAGCCGAAACCGTTTTATGGGAGAACAGGTTGGCAGAGGAAAATCCGTGGCTGAAGTCGAAAGTGAAATGAAGATGGTTGCCGAAGGTGTTCGAACAACCAAGGCAGTTTGTAAACTTGCGGCTTTACACCATGTTGAAATGCCGATAACTGAGGCCGTTCATGCCATTTTATTCGAACAGAAACCCGCGGTTCAAGCGATCGAAGAGTTGATGTCCCGGGAAGTGAAACGCGAAGACTGGTTATACGAGCAGTCCGAGTCTGATACATAGGATATTGCAGGATCGAGCTGGCGTTATGACTTTTCCGGAGCTGAAATTACTCGTTGCACGTGGGGAGGGTTCTCATCTGGAGTTTAAAAAGCGAACACCTGGGCCGGAAAAAATCGCGCGCGAAATTGTCGCACTCACAAACTCTGGCAGCGGGAAAATTCTGATCGGCATCGATGATGACGGTGCTATATTAGGTGTAAAAGACACGGCTGAGGAGGAGTATGCCGTTCGAAAAGCTGTGCGGGACTGGGTGTTTCCAGAGCTGAGATGGAACTTCCGAACCATAGCGGTCAGCAGGAAAAGGGAGGTGCTGGTTCTGTCTATCCCGACTGGCCGGTCAGGACCTCATCTTGTTCGAAATTCGTTGGGAAATGACAGGGGAACAATGTACGTCAGGTTCGACGACGAGTCCGTTGTGGCCTCCCCGGAGGCTTATATGATCGCCAGCGCTCCTTCGAGCCCGGCAAGCCAGCCGTTTGTATTTGGTGCGGCTGAACTACTGGCAATGGAGTTAGTGGAAAGCGACGAAATTATTACTGTACGAGGCCTCGCGAACCATGCGAAAATTTCCCGATTCCAAGCCAGAACGGTGCTTGTGACTTTAACGCTTTCGGGTGTGTTGCGGCACGAGATTTCCAGACCGGAGGATTTTTTTGTCGTAGCATGCGTGGTTTAAGTGATATATCGCGCTACCATAGAACCAACATTCGTAAAAAGGCGCCGTCAAAGCGTTGATCCTTCTGGTCTCCGTCAAAATCATAGGATCCGCCAAACTCGACGTAACTTCCCCTGCGAAACTGATAACCCAGAGTTACAGTGCTACGCTCGCCTTTTTCGAGGTGCGTAAATCGCCTGTAATTGTCCATGATAGCAGCATCTTCGTTTTCAGACAAATTATAAAGCCTGAGGTCAATACCTGCCAGCACACCACTTTCGAAGGGTACGCGGCGCACACGGATTTGCGACATGGACTCGTTCCGTCGATAATTCAGGTCTTCAGGGATATTGGCTTGGTCGTAATTCGTGCCCGTCTGAACATCGCTGCTCCTCGAAAAAGTGTACCAGAAATCGGCCTGAATCTCCTTATAGGCTCCGACTAAAAACAAGCCGGTTCGCTCGCTCCATTGCTCGCTCGAATAGTCGCTTGTATAGGCGGAAGACGCAGGTGAACCGCGGACGATTTCGTTCCATGTATACCGGTGAGAAAGACCGATGGTCACTGCCGGCGACGCGTAATATTCCAGCAGTAGACCGCGATAAGATGCCGAGTCGTCCCAGTAAAATGATGCGTCAGGGGTGGCCTGCGATTGCACCAGGGCACTTCCTCTGCTCTGATGTCCAGCTACGAGTTCAGCGCGGAAGTTGTGCCAGATCGGACTGGATAACCTGACAGAGAGTAAGATGGGGCGACTCGAATAAGATCGCGTGGTATCCTCGAGTACCGGGTCAACACCGAGGGTATTAAAAATCAGATTATTTGCCACATCCAGAATAGTGAACTGAACACGGGCAAGACCCATTGAATTTGAATCATACTGGTAATGGAGCGAAACGTCTATATCAGGTTTATAGGCCGCCACTGAGACCGCGCCGCCAATTCGATGTGTTACAGATACACGGTATTCATACCCCAGATTCAGAAACGTGTGTCGTCCTCGTAGATCTTCCTGCTGGACACTTTCGATTCTAAGAACATGTTTTCCCTTGACAGGGACAGCCGTTCGAAAATGTGCATAGGTAATAAACCTGGATTTGTTGATACTGGCGGCGTAGAATCTGAAACCGTATCGAGATGCGTAAAATCGCGAATCCTCCACAAGTGTAAAACCGGCAGTTGTCTCGTCCAGGATATACTCTCCGTCCATGTCTGGTGTCAGGGGCCGGAAGAGCCCGCGATCATAATAGAGTCCTCCAAATGCGCGATACCGATCACCAATGGACCGAAGAACGCTGTCCTGCCATCCTTCAAGCGTTGCCTGGAAAGGTTGTTGTGCATGCGACGGATGAACATGAACTACGAGTCCGACGAGGACGCTCGTCCTGATCAGAATATTTTGAAACGATGCCCGCATGTCTGAATAATTAATTCTGCCTTACAGATTTCAGCAGAATAGTGAAGGGATTCAAGATAAATAATACAAAGACCGCGTGATTCATTACACCAGAGAAGTGACGAAGTATTCGGCGCAGGGTCGTTCGGCGCATCGGATCGGCATAGATATTCTTTTTGCTGAGAAGAGCAGTATGAAATCGGGATAATGGGGTAGAACTATGTGCCGTAGACTTTGTACATTTCAGTTAGAATCTGTCTATATCCGTTATTGCCGAGGTCTGATGCCCGTTGTAGATGTAATCCCATTGCACGAGACAGCCAAAACGCGCTATCTCAACTATGCATTGTCCGTTATTACCAGCCGGGCATTGCCGGACATTCGCGACGGCCTCAAACCCGTACATCGACGGATCTTATATGCGATGCATTCGACGTTGCACTTGTATCCAGATGCTCGATTTCGCAAAAGCGCTGCAGTAGTCGGAGAGGTAATGGGTAAGTTTCACCCGCACGGAGATACAGCGATTTACGACGCTATGGTTCGCATGGCTCAAGATTTTTCTCTCCGGTCACCACTTGTTGACGGGCAAGGAAACTTCGGCTCCCTGGATGGTGATAATGCTGCAGCCATGCGTTATACGGAGGCGCGCCTGAGGCCGCTGGCGATGGAATTGCTGCGCGAGATCAAGAAAGACACGGTGCATTTTCGCCCGAACTTTGACGGTTCAATATTTGAGCCTGTGGTTCTGCCGGCGAAGTTACCAAATCTGCTGCTCAACGGGTCAACAGGAATCGCGGTCGGGATGGCGACCAATATTCCACCTCATAATATTACAGAAGTCTTGGATGCGCTTCTGTATATGATCAGTAGCCCGAACGCTCGGGTGCAGACCATCGTTGAGAAATACATTACGGCACCCGATTTTCCGACCGGTGGGCTGATATTGAATACCCACGAATCACTTGTCGAGATCTATTCGAAAGGGGAAGGTGCCATTGAGTTACGTGGGGAGTATGAATCAGAGGGTAAGTCGCGAATTATCATCACCTCCATCCCTTACGGTTTGGCAAAAAGCAATTTGATCGAGCAAATTGCCGACAAGATTATTCAGGGCAAAGTACCGCAGTTAGTAGATGTTCGGGACGAATCGACCGATGTGGTTCGCATTGTTCTTGAGCTCAAGCGCGGAGCCAATGGAGAGGCCGCGATGGCCTATCTGTTAAAACATACGTCTCTGCAAACACGGTTTCACGTGAATATGACGTGCCTTGTGCCTACCGATAATCCGGAAATCGGCCGACCTGAAAAAGTAGACTTGATTACTATCCTCAGGCATTTTCTGGATTTCAGACTTGAGGTTGTAACCCGGCGCCTGAGATTCGAACTCACCCAGTTGGAAAAACGAATCCACTTACTTCGCGGATTCGAAAAGATTTTTGATGCGCTCGATGAGGCTATTCGCATCATTCGAGCTTCGGAAAACAAAGCAGATGCAGCCCAAAGACTAATACATCGATTTGGTCTGGACGATGTTCAGGCAGATGCGGTTCTGGAGACGAAGTTATACAAATTGTCTCGTTTAGAAGTTGACCTGATACGGTCAGAACTCGCGGAGAAGGAGAAAATGGCGGCGGACATTCGCGCCCTTCTGCTGGATGAAACTGGCTTGTGGAGATTAATCAAGAAGGAACTCAGAGAGCTTCGCACCACATACGCGGATGATCGTCGAACACTGATTTCGGGTCCCGATGAAGAGCGCACTTACTCCGTAGAAGACTACATCATCGAGGAGGACGCCTACATCATTGTTACCCGGGATGGATGGGTAAAAAGACAGCGCTCCTATTCGGAAATCGATTCGATCCGGGTCAGGGACGGAGATTCTGTAGGATGGATCTTACCCGGCTCGACCCGGGAATCGATCGTATTTTTCACAAGTATCGGAAAGGCCTACACCACTCGCATTGATAACCTTTCCAGCACGACCGGTTACGGAGATCCGGTCCAGAAGCTGTTTGATTTTGAAGACGGTGAGCACGTGGTCGGCGTCTTGTCGCTTGACAAACGGGCTCTACCTGTCGCAATAGGAGAAGTACAGGAGCAGACTGAAATATTCTCAGGTGATGCGGAAATTGTTCAAGGAGGACCGTTTGCGGTGGCCGTCTCGAGCGAGGGATATTGTCTCCGAGTATCTGTTTCCAATTTCGCTGAACCCTCTACCAAAAACGGGAGACAAGTCATGCGGACCTCCGGTTCGGGTAGCGTCATCGCTGTTTATCCGGCATCCGGAGTAGAGAACCTGTGTTTGGCTACGGAAAAAGGCTTTGTCCTCGTCTTTCCGGTGCGTCAGATTCCGGTCGTGAAAAGCGCGGCCAAAGGAGTGATTGCGATGCGCCTGAGCGCAGGAGATAGAGTTGTCGGATATGCGTTGTCGGCCTCTGCGCGGCAGGGCCTTGAGGTCGAAACCAGTCGAGGCCGAAGGGAAATTGTCAGACCCACGAAATTTCCGGTGTCAAACAGAGGCAACAAAGGAAAATCGATCATTTCCCGTGGTTCAGTGTCCAAGGTCATTCCGATTATCATTGAAAAGCGTCTGGACAACGATTCAAATGGATCCAAATAGGCTGCAGACTTGAGCACGAAGACATATACCGGGAAGGATATTCAGGTTCTGGAAGGCCTGGATCCGGTCAGGAAACGACCCGGGATGTACATCGGCGGAACTGGAAAACCTGGTCTGCATCACCTGGTATGGGAAATCGTTGACAACGCTGTCGATGAGGCCTCGAACGGGCACGCGACGTATATCGAAGTCGTTTTGCACCGAGATGGGAAGAGCATAACCGTCACGGACAATGGGCGCGGGATTCCGGTCGATTTGCACCCTACCAAAAAAATCCCAACTCTTCAGGTCATTCTGACCACGTTACACGCCGGAGGGAAGTTCGATAATTCGAATTACATCACATCCGGTGGATTGCATGGTGTGGGCGCATCAGTCGTTAATGCCCTGTCAGAAGAACTTGTCGCCATCATTAAGCGAGATGGTGGTACGTTTGAACAACATTACGCGCGTGGGATTCCAGTTTCTAAGCTGAAGAAAACCTCTAGTACCACTCGAAAAACTGGTACTTCAATCTTTTTCCGGCCAGATTCGGAAATATTTGAATCGACTGAGTTTGACGCGGATCGAATTCGTGAAGCCCTCGAAATCAAAACGTACCTGAACGGCGCGCTCCGCATCGTTTTTAAGGATGAAGCGAAGGGGGAGACCCTCGAATTTTTTCACGAGGGTGGTATTGCGGAGTATCAGGAATATTTATTGAATGACCTGAACGCTCGCCCGGTGCATGAAAATGCATTTTTACTGAAACAGGATGAAATTCGACTCGGATCACGTGTGGAGCTGGTTCTGCAATGGACAGAGTCCCCGAAAGAACACATTAAGTCATTCGTAAATGGGATTCCGACGGTCGATGGCGGGACCCACGAACAGGGTTTCAGGGACGCAATTCGGAGCGCTATTCGGTCGTACATGGACACACATGATCTGATTCCTAGAAAGCTGGACATTGGATCAGATGATATTCGAGAAGGCATAGTGGGAATCATAAACCTTTTTATGGTTGATCCTCAGTTCCAGGGCCAGACCAAGGAAAAACTGAATAATCCGTCTGCACGAGCCTTGGTATCCGGGGTACTCCGATTGGAGCTGGAGCAGTTTCTGAACAGGCATCCATCGACGGGTGATGCGATCGCCACCCGCGTTATTCAATCGGCGAAAGCCCGGCACGCAAGCCGCGCAGCTGCCTCGTCAGTTCGTCGAAAATCTAACGTGAGTCATCGGCTTAATTTACCTGGCAAGCTGGCCGATTGCTCGTCGACTGATCCGACTGAAAGTGAATTATTCATCGTAGAAGGTGATTCGGCCGGTGGATCCGCGAAGCAGGGCCGCGACAGAATGTATCAGGCCATCTTACCGCTTCGTGGGAAAGTATTAAACGCAGAACAGGCCTCTCTGAAAAAAGTGGTGGAAAACAAAGAGTTGTCTAATATCGTTCTGGCTCTGGGATGTGGAATAGGGGAGCAACTGGATCTTTCTCGCCTGCGGTATCATAGAATTATTCTCTTGATGGATGCCGACACAGATGGTTTGCATATCACCACCCTCCTCTTGACATTTTTCTATCGGTATATGCGACCGTTGATCGATGAAGGGTATATCTACATTGCCCAACCGCCTCTTTTTCGTATTGATGCGGCAAAAAAGACGTACTGGGCTCTTGACGAAGAGGACAGGGATGCGATCATAGCCAAAATTGAATCAAAGAACAGGAAGGCTAAAATTGATCTGCAGAGGTTTAAGGGACTTGGTGAAATGATGCCGGCAACTCTCAAAGCAACAACTCTGGATCCAGAAAAACGACGACTTCTAAGAGTCATTATTCCGGATGAATTCAGACTTGAAACAGAGAATACCATTTCAGATCTAATGGGTAAAGATCCGTCGGCCAGGTTCCGTTTCATCATGCAGCACGCTTACGAAGCTGAAGATTTAGACGTGTAGCGCGTCAGGGTCCGGTCCGTCACCCCGACCAGGGCTGGTTGGGGAGACTAAAGTTTCTTGCATCACAATTGCGGCAATAACCCCGGAGACGAAAGTCAGGGCCGCTACTGCAAATATCGCAGCTTGTAGCCCAAGAATTTGTGCGATGGTACCAGCCACAATTGCGCCGACCACATACCCTCCATCTCTCCATAATCTGTAAACGCCAACAGCTGTTGCCCTCCATGAAGGTTCGGCTTCGTCGCCTACGGCCGACAGCAGTGTCGGGTAAACCGCAGCTGTGCCGAGGCCGAGTAGAATCATCCCACAGGCATGGAGAGCGAGTGTACTCGTCGCCGCAAGCAAAACGAGTCCCCCAGATTGAATGAACATACCCCCGACGATATACGGTTTTCGACCATGCCGATCAGAAAGTGCTCCGGTAAGCAGTTGTCCAAGACCCCATACAGCCGGATATAGCCCCGCCAATATTCCAATTTCGATGATATCATGGCCTGCAAGCGCGAACACAATTGGGAGTAATCCCCACGCCACTCCGTCATTCATGTTATTTATGAGACCCGCCTGAGAAACCGAAAACAGGTTTTTGTTTTTCCAGCTGGTAAGAATAAAGGCTTCACGGAAGGTTTTGGATTCTGTATTCACGGAAAGCGACGCTTCCAATTTTGCATAGCCACTGGTATCTTTTACCAGGAAAACAGACAGGAGAAGCCCGATTACGGCAATTACCACGCCCGGATAAAAGGGCTCAGGCCTCAATCCGTATTCCGACGCCAGATAACCAGACACGAGTGCCGCAACAGAAACAGCGATATATCCGGCGGCTTCATTGAGTCCCATAGCCAGCCCACGGTTTTTTGGCCCCACCAAGTCAATTTTCATGATTACTGTCGACGACCAGGCGAGTCCCTGATTAACCCCGAGCAGGACGTTCGCAGCCACAATCCAATTCCAACTCGGCGCATACATAATCATGAACGGTACAGGTAAACCGACCAGCCACCCTGCGATGAGTACAAAACGCCTGGATATTCGGTCGCTCATCGCGCCGGCAAATACGTTGGCCAGTGCCTTGGCGAGACCAAAGGAGCCTATAAATGAAAGAATCGCCAAACGGGATTCTACACCGAATATATCGGTCGCAAGGAGTGGCAGGATGGCCCGTTCCATACCAACCATATAACCGACAAAAGCGTTTACCAGGACGAGTAAGCCGAACTGGGACGCGTTTTCCCGAAGGCCGAGTTTGAGTTCAGACACTAATCTTGAATGGCTTAAAGATGTAGAAAAGGGGAGATCTTTAGACAGAATACCGGGCGATCCATTCTACACAAAAGATTGCACATTGGCAGTCATTGATCCTACATCAGAAAAAGAATATGATGCCCACCTTTTAATATTGGTCCACTTTCTGCTTCATTTCGGCTCTGTTCCTGTTTTCCGGGCGCCCGATTCCGGCTCAAGTTGACGCGGACTCTTCGGAGACTACCCGGTCGCAGACAAGCGCCACCACTCTTGAGGAATTCATCGCAGACCTCAACGACGCCTCGTTTCGCATCTCAAACATTCGTGACAATACTATAACATAATCGCCATCCAGCGAGCAATCTTGCGTTTGAAATTGCTCTGTTGTGGTAACCACACCTGCAGCTCTTCCT
>SMXK01000136.1 GCA_004356265.1 Bacteroidota bacterium | reverse complement strand
GAATCTGAGTACAGGATTTGCCGGTGCAAGTTTGTTACGTCAACGTCATCATAATCGACAATCCCAATCCTCCCGATCCCAGCCGCCGCCAGATACATGGTCAGAGGAGATCCCAACCCGCCGGCTCCCACCACCAGCACGGAGGCATTCTTTAACTTCTGCTGCCCCGCCACACCAATTTCTGACAGCAACAAGTGCCGACTATATCGTGATATTTCCTGAGGTGTCAGTGCCAATACCAGGTGTTTCTTGATTCTCGAACGCGCGCGTTTTGGTGGTCGTTCAATTTTTGATAGATTCGCTGTCGTGCGAATTCAAGGGATTTGTATCGGTCGTCGCCCGGAAAATCAATCGGGAAATGACAGATGCGCCGGTATACGAGCCGTCTCTGAATTTGTCCCGGATGTCCCGGTGACACGGACTGCCCGGCCATTCGCCGCTCTTGCTTATTTCACCATACGAATGACTGATTCAATTTATGTGATTGCTGTCTTATCTGGTCTGCTGGCATTATCAGAGTGGCTCGTCCGAAAGACAATTCTTCGACACGCCGGGACCGCTATTCTCGTCATTCTGATAACGGCGGTTGCGGCCAACACTGGTATTCTTCCGGCTGGATCTACTTCAGAGAATCCCGTTCCTGTCTACGATTTTATCTTTTCGACAATCGCTCCGCTGGCGATCTTTCTGTTACTGCTACCTGTTAATTTGAGTGATATTTTGAAGGCGGGTGCACCCATGATCGGTTTTTATTTCGCCGGATCTGCGGCGACTGCAATCGGTGTGGTGTTGGCCATGTGGATCGTCAATGGGCCGGAAACGATCGGACCGCTGTATAATGCAGTCGGCGGCATGTTCGTTGGCACATATACCGGAGGCAGCGTCAACTTCAATACTCTCGCACTGCATTTCGACGTCGCTCGAGACGGCGTTTTATATACCGGTGCCGTGGTCGTGGACAGTATCATGACCACGGTCTGGATGCTTGTCACTCTGGCTATACCAAGAGTATTTGCTAAAGTCTGGCCTGTAAAGCGGGGTCAGGAGCGTAAGGAACTTGGCGAGGTCACACTCGGAATCGAGGCTGACACGGAAACCATGCACCCCATGGACATGAGCATATTGCTCGGGCTGGGATTCGGCGCGGTCTGGTTGTCAAATCTCCTTGCTACATACGTAGAACCCGTACCGGCCCCTATCATCCTGACAATCATGGCATTGATTCTGGCACAGGTTCCTGCGGTGGCCCGGCTCAAGGGAATCCGTCTTGTAGGGATGTTCGCGGTGTATATGTTTCTGGCGGTAATCGGCGCGTTTTGTGACCTCGGAGCTGCCGTAAATATGGGCGCCCTCGGCGTCACTATGATGAAATTCACGGCTCTCACAGTGCTCATTCACGGCGTAATAATCTATGGTCTCGCACTCCTTCTGAAATTTGATCCGGTAATCGTGTCGCTGGCCTCACAGGCGAATATTGGCGGAGGAACGTCGGCGCTTGCGCTTGCGCGGAGCCTTGGTCGCGAGGATCTGGTTTTGCCGTCAATTCTGATTGGTTCGCTCGGATACGCTGTTGGCACGTTTCTCGGATTTTGGGTCGCCGAGTACTGGCTGTTGTTTCTCGTTTAGCGGCTGTGGTATTCGGCGCGTATGATGCGGGTGGAACAATGCCTGTGGAACGAGCGGCCATTAGTCCGAAAGCCCGAAAAATGCGATCATGCGCTCCTCGATTCGAATCTCTCGCCGGGGCCATGAATGAGATCCCCCGGACCACTCAATCAGCTGCACACGCACATCATCTTCGCAGAACTGGGCCGTGTGAATAATTAATTTTTCACTCAGGAAGTCCACGGGCTGAGTTTTTAGATTCGTGAAACACCCGTTGAACTGAGCCCATTTCCTGGTGGATTCCACAGCTGAGAGCAACGTTCCCAGCCCATCTTCCACACCTGTAAAAGGAAGCACTTTGTCGTCGGTCCCGTGCGCAAGTAATACATTTACCGGCTCCTTCGGATCGCAGTTTTTTGATACCACCCTGCCCATCGGCCCGGCATACATCGCCACTCCAGCGAAGATGTCTGATTTCAAACATGCCAGGTGATGAGTGAAAACGCCGCCTTGAGAATATCCGATGGCGAATACCCGTTCTGTGTCCACACGCCCAGTCGCGGCGAGGTGATCTACGAGTGCCTCTGCGAATCCGACGTCATCAACCCCATCCAGATCCGGTCGGATACAGTTGCAGCCTTCAGCCCAATTGAACCCGGTCGCGCTCGGGTACGCCATAATGAATCCAAACTGATCGGCGAGACGATTTAGACCGGTACCGTCCCGAAAGTTAGGTCCTGAATCGCCGGCGCCGTGAAAGGCGATTACCAGAGGGACCATTTCATTCTCTTCAACACCGCCCGGGTAATGAACCTCGGCAAATCTGTTGCGATCCTGGTATAAAAAATTGACGCGTTCATCATTAAATTCGGATTCCGAGAACAAACTGCACGAGAAACCAAAAAAAGCAGCAAAAATGATGATCTGGGGTCGAAATACCGTGTACATATATGTATGATATGAATGATCGTAACGGGTAGTTACCGATCTGTACACATTGTTGTTACGGAGGGGACTTGGAATCGCCCTTGAACAAATGTGACTCCCAACGATTTGCCAAGAATTTGCGTAACTGGAATCGTCATTTTTCCGTACTCTGATATGTATTACGGAGGATGTCGCATTATGGAGTCTATCTATCTTATCAGTCTTATTGTAGGCGGGTTTTTCGTCGTCCTGTCCGTCCTGGGCGGGGGCGATACCGACTCCGATGCTGACTTCGACGTCGGATTCGACGTAGACCTTGATGTTGATCTGGACGCCGATTTCGATGCTGGAACCGATGTTGATACTGGCCTGGACGCCTCATTGGACGGGCAGTCCGGAGGTGTCGGAGCGGTTGATTTGTTATCCATCCGGACACTCTTTTTATTCGCTGCATTTTTCGGATTGACAGGCGTATTACTGAACTACACGGGCTCTGCCGAACCTGCCACCGGACTGATTTCCGTTATGACAGGACTCACGATAGGCATCGGCGGCAACTATATAATCAAGAAATTTGCTTACCAGAGCGTTTCAAGTCAGGTCACGCCGAGGGATATAACAGGCAAAACTGGTCGTGTTATTCTCCCGTTCGGGAGCGACGATAAAGGGAAGATTTTGATCGAAGCGAAGGGAAAAAGGATTCAATTGATTGCCAGGTCACTGGGCGACGACCCTGCCGAATCGTTTCGTCAGGGAGATGAAGTTGTAATCGTGCGCGTAAATGGCCGGGTTGCGGAAGTAGTCAAGCCAACATAAAGAGGTCTACAAATGGAATTAATTATTATACCTGCAGTGCTAATCGTGGGCTTCCTCACAATACTTGGAATCGTCAAGGCTAATTTAAAAATATGCCAGCCGAACGAGGTTTTGATTTTCAGTGGCCGGAATCGGACACTGGCAGATGGGTCGACAGTCGGATATCGGATTATTCAGGGAGGGCGTGGTTTCCGGATTCCGATCCTTGAAGAAGTCGATCGTCTCGTTCTGAACACAATTCCCATTGACCTGACGGTGGCCAACGCCTACTCAAAAGGCGGCATTCCGCTGACGGTTCGAGCCATCGCAAACATTAAAATTTCGTCCCGCGAACCCGAGCTTAATAATGCCGTCGAACGGCTGCTCGGAAAAAATCTGGAAGAATTACAATCGCTTGCCAAGGAAACGTTGGAGGGCAACCTACGCGGCGTCGTCGCTTCCCTGACGCCAGAAGAGGTCAACGAGGACCGCCTTAAATTCGCGAAAGAACTTCTGAGCGAGGCTGACAACGACCTGGGAGCGCTAGGACTGCAACTCGATACACTCAAAATTCAGAGTGTTGAAGACGATCGCGGATATCTGGATGCCATCGGCCGGCAGAGCACCGCTGCAATTATTTCATCTGCCGAGGTTATCGAGGCTCAGAAACGCGAGTTGTCCCGCCTGGCAGAAGCTGCTGCCGATAAGGCCATTGTTGCGGCAGAAAACGAGGTACGAATATTGACGGCCACACTCACGGCCAAAGCCCGCGCAGAGGAGGCAAAAATAGAAGTTGCTGCAGACCTCGCAAGAGCAAAAGCGCAGCAGGAGTTAGCGGAGCAGGAAATCATGCTGGCCGAGAAAAGGCAACACGCTGAAGTGGTGATTGTCGCCGAGGCAGAACGTAGAGCCAAAGAAGAAGAAGCAATCGGTGATGCAGCACGGATTCTGCAAAATGGTCAGGCCGAAGTAGACGTATTGAAGCAGAAGTTGGAACTTTGGAAAGCGGCTGGCCCTGATGCTGAACGGTTGTTCTTGATTCAAATGCTTCCTGACATCATCAAAGAAGTGATCAAGACGGTCGATAATTTGACGATCGATAAGCTCACAGTTGTTGATAGCGGCAGTGGAAACGGAGGCGGCGTCCCCGCCGTTTTCAGTCAGATCGCCGGCTCAACACCCGCATTGCTTGAGAGTTTGAAAGCATCTACAGGAATTGATATCGCCGGAATGCTGAGCCGTGCCTCCGAGTACAGAGTCAGCCCGATTGATGTTGTTGCCACGTCAGAGGGTGACAATATATCTGAAGACAATGTGTCTGAAGAGGACGAGACTGGTGCTTAACCTTTGACCGAACCCCTGACTACAGTCCGTCTCTTCATTTTAAGGGACGGCCTGCTTTGTTTCAGCGAAATGCGCCCGGAGACGTAGGTCCTGAAATCAGGTAAGCCCAGGGCCCGTTCGAAATCCGAAACCCATTCACGCGCACGTGTAATTCGTCGCCGGTGGATACTGATACCGCCAAAATGCACGGATCCGGTCTGCTTCAAGTTCTGGGCCACCTGCATTGCGGATGTTGACGCAACGCGTCCGGCACGCACTCTACCGTCTGCTGAAAACCAGCCTGGATTCATCGAGACTATCAGATGGGCGATATCAGCCGGTAACATGCGGCCATTCGATATCTGAATGCGGTACAACGCTTCGAGTTTTCCGTAGACCAGTGCCAGGGCGTCTTCCTGGGGTACATTACGCTCATATCCCAATGAAAATCGGTATGCGACGCGGCGGCCGGCATTGCTCAACACCAGGTCGAGGCATTGTTCTCCGTCAGGTGTTGTAATCCACGAAGATGAATCAATAACCGTTGCTGTGTCGCTCCATCGCCGGAGTCGTGATATTATCGGGGCTGTTGTACTTGTAGCTACGGTGCTTGAAGCAGCGACATTCACGGTGGCATTCATGCTTGCATTCGTGAACGAACGAGCGTTCAACCACTCTACTGTAGGATATGCGGTGACTCGAATCATGTGCCTGTGTACGTTTTGAAGCAATTTGGTTACGGTTCAAAAGGTACAGGCCTTGGTATGACACCTTTTTGTCATACCCTGTCATAAATTTATTTTCCCGATTCGTACAGCCCATCCGGGCTCGTCAATTCGCCAGGCAACGTCAACCCGAACAGGAAGTCTGAAAAAGTGAGAGAGTCCGAAGCCGGCCTCCAGGTACCACGGTAGATCGGTTTGGATCGGTGATCCGTCAAACACACGTCCGGCGCCCCCAAATACAACAAGACCCATCCCAGAATCGGCCAGACGCCATAAATGGAGGCTTTCAAACAATCCGGTTGTAAAATCATGTTCCAAAAATACACCTGCGTAATTATCCCCTGTCAGAGCCTGGCTGCTGAGCGAGCGGAGTGACCCCGAGTACGAAACGAACCCGATCGCGCCTTGAACAGCACCGCTGCGCTGAAGCGGCACGCTCCCCGAAGAGGCGCCGCCCGTCACTATCAGTAACAGCTGATTCGGCCGATCCCGATCGTTAAAAAAGGTATTAAATTTTACCCGGCCGGCTCCCCGAATCGTTGTGAAATCAAAGTCATTCCCGGGCATACCAGATGGCGCATGCTCTACCGAAACGTCCAGCCCAACGCGGTCATTACCCAGTTCGATATCCAGCGCCAGCGCGCCAAGCCGACCGTCCTGTATTTCAGGATTCGGACGCTGATGAATTTCACGAAACCACCCGTCATAGTTCGAATTTTTTTCCTGTGAATCATGCTGCTCCAATTGGGCTGCCAATGACGCCTTGAAGAATCCAGACGAATTCTCCCATGAAGCACCGAAGCGAATTTGCCTGCGCCTGTAATAATCGTAATAATCCCTGTATCCCCCGTATGCCATCATTCCAGGTAAAAACAGGCCGTACAAGTCTGAGTCGAAAACCGGACGTGTTTCGTCTGCCACGGAACCGAACAACGACAGGGTTGACAAGCCCACGGTGAATGGATGAGAAAGCCCAAATACCCCGGCTATCTTTTTCCTGTCAAAGGCGTACCCGAGTTTGGTCGTAACTGTTGTGCCGGCGGATAAGCCCGTTTCTGCCTGCAAACCCACGTTCCAGCCGTCAACCCGGTTGTACCACAACCACGCATGTTGGGCGATTTTATGGACAATCGTTGGAGCTTCATCGTCATCTTCTGTCGTAGGGTCGGAATCTTCAGAGACATCCAGAGCCGCATATGCAGCCAACATTCCACTTGGACGAAACGCAACGTCGACCGTCATCCTCGGATTGATTTTGGAGAGTGATTCCAGTTCACGGGGCGTCAGGGGAGTGATCGTGGTATTTCG
>SMXK01000135.1 GCA_004356265.1 Bacteroidota bacterium | reverse complement strand
TTAAACTCCGGCAACCAGGCTGAATGCGTGATGGCAGCTTCGGACCCTTTCTGATAAGCCAGTCCGGCCGGATTCCAGAAGATAGCACTGGCGTTATCTGCCAGAGCCACACCTGCGTTACCCATACCTGCGGCACGACTATCGGGTTCAATTTTTAGAAATACTACGGCTGCACCACCCGCCTGAGCCACAGCGCTCTGGACTCCGACGAAAGAAAGCGCAGCAAAAAGAAGCGCGGATGTAATGCCGATAGTGGTCTGTTTCATACGAAACATCTCCGCGCGACGCGGCTGAGTAAAATCCATGTCAAACTGTAAAAGTTTAGGTAAACCTGCTAATTCCGAGGTCATCAACTTTGATAGCCTTTACGACCCGGGGATCGGGTTGCATCTGTTTTAGTGCAAATAATCCAGTAACGATTTACGCTATATACCTTCCTTATCGAATGACTGCCAGTTTTTCAATCCGTTCAGAGACCTCTCGGCTACCGTCCGGCTTTTCGACCTCAACGCTGAGCTTGTACAGGTAGATCCCTGTTGCCACTCTATCGAAGTCATCATCGCGCCCATCCCAATGAATCTGAACCGAATTGCCCGTTAATATACCCTCAGGGAGAGCAATATCGGAATCGATCGTATGTATCGGCCGTCCCGACAAGGAATAAATCCGTATTCGAACACTCGCAGGCGTGCCAACCGGCTGATTATGCTCAAACACGAACTGGGTTTCCTGATTCATCGGATTGGGATAATTATACACATTACGCAGCTCGAGCACCTCATCGTTCGCGATTAAAAAGGACAATTCAGCAGTAGCCGAGTTGTTCAACACATCCCATGATCTAACGCTAAGTGAGTGCATACCTTCGTTTTCTACTGAGAGTTCCCAACGTGCCTCACCCCTCTGGTACGAATTTGGGGCAGAAACAAATGCACTACTGATGTCCTGCGCCCCCTGATCGTCCGAATCGACAACCAGCAACATCTCATGACCAACCCCCGCACCTACCGTATTGATGCCGCTCTCGTCATAAAACCGGGCAATCAGCTGTGGATTCGAAGAAATAAGCCCGCCAGATACAAACGTTGTGTCGTTCAAGAAAAGCCTGATTTCCGGTCCGACGTTATCATCTGGAGGAAAATCGGACGTGCCGCCGACTTTGAAATTTTCGTTATAACCGATCGCCGCTCCTTCCGGGGACTTCGCGTAGACGGCAATGCGGCCAATTTCGTTTGAATACGAAATGTCTTTAGGGACTACGAATACCGCTTTAAATTCGCCGTTGGTGACCGCAACATCTCCTCGCCAGATCAGGTCTTCGCGAATCCGGTAGTACGGCGTTCTCATCCTGCGCTGCTCTACAAGTGGCACCTTCCGTACGGCATCATATACCGTAACGGTTGCCTGTCCGTTAAATGCGAAGTCCACGGTGCCGTCTTTACCCAGGATGGATCCTTCAATTTCGACCTTATCCAGGGCCTTCAACTGCCCCGTTTCCGTCTCTAGAGGATCTCCATTCAGAGATTCAACGAATACTTTCTTGTCCGGGATGCCGATGCGCATCGTCGGGTCCCCGAGTAAATTAAATTTCCGGCTGTTTCCTTGAAGACCCACTCGAGTATTTTTCGTCAGTCTGAACACATCTCCAAGCCGGGGCCCCAATCCATTGGCGTCCAAGGTAAATAACTCTTTATTAATGGCTCGATTTAAGCCTGCATTCAGTGATGTTGTATCTCCGGAGGTATATACAAGACGATTTGTCGTGAGCAATGCCACGGCCCCACCTTCCGGATTATACAATAGCGCCTCAGCTCCGCTGTAATCATCATCCAGATCCCACCAGCCGAAAGAGCAGGTTGCCGTAATAAAAACTGCCAGCCGATCATAATTGGTAAGCGCTTCGGCATCTTCCCGCGTGAAGATCTCTTCCTGTGCAAGGCCGGAAGGACCGCCGTGTCCGGAATAATTAAAAACCAAAACACCGGCTTCAACGGCAGCGTTGATTTCTTTTTTTGCCTCCGGAATTTTGAACCCGTTCTGAAATACGCGCTCATAACTTTCTGCGTAAATCTTCCGGACATTTACTTCCGGGTACAGCCCCAACCGAATGTACTCCGCCACCTGATCAATATTTTGAACATGTAAATCGGCATCATTCTGAATTCCTGCGAGTCCGGTCGGTCCATCGTCCGCGATGGCGAGATACGTTGAACGCCACGCACCGAGGGTTTCCGGGTCTTCGTAATGAAATATTTTTTCTACGAGCATATCGGCCTGAGCAGCAGACGTAGCCGGTAACCGTCCCACTCCAATATCGAGCCTCTCATTCGACACGGCGCTGAAACTTCCGTACGGCCAGACACCCTCGTCATCATCTAATAGTCCGAAATAGTCGTCCGACGTAAATGATGCATCCGTGTTGAGCGATTCTGCAGTTTCGAAAGGAAAAATCCAGTTTGTGTCCTGTTGTTTGTTTGCCAGTCCTCGAAAATCGTAATGCCCGTCCCCGAGAAAAAGCACATATTTCAGAAGAGACGCTTCGTCGGGAGCACGATCATACAAAAACTTGAAGTAGTCCCGGATGGCGCGCATATCAGCCAATCCTCCGGAAAATTCGTTGAAGACGAGTTTGATATCAACAACTTGCACGTTCATTCCTTCTGCTCTCCTTTTGTCCGCCAGCCGGTTAGCAGCACCCATGAATTCGGATGGGGTGACAATTACAAATTCCGGGAAAAATGGAATTCCATGTAAATTTTGATTCGGAATCAAACTTAGCGCGTCAGCCGAAAGCGGCTCGGCGGCCGATTCTGAAAAAGCTACGAACTCTCTCGGTTTGTCGGCCACTCCAATACTGAACTGGATTTCGACGAACCCACCAGACCCGCCCGTCTGAAGCTGCCTGAACGCGGCCGCATCCGTAATATCCCACACCAGAGGCGTCGTAGAAAAACCACGCAGGCGATACGCCTGCTCGCCCGATGTTTTGGGCCTGGATGCGAAACGTAGAAACCCGCCATCGGAAACCAGTTGCTGGTCGTAAGATATCCGAACCCAATCAGTCGCCGCCTCGGGTTCGTTGGATTGCGGAAGAAGCCGCATATCAAGATTCACCGGCTCGCCGGCGTTTAATACCTGCTCAAACGTAAACGTACCCGGGACCGCGGACGGAGAATCCGAGCGTGGAACCGTGATAGTTGTTGCGGTAAACTGGGCAAGTACGGCGCCGCCGGAACTCATCGCAACGGTCGCCTTCGGATTCGAAGCGATTGCAACGCGCGTTCGATACCGTATTGTCCCGCCCTCAAATCCGGGCAGATTCACGTCCTTCAGAAGCGGCTTGGATCCGCCCGATCGGATCGTGAAGCTCATCCAATCGCTGCCTGATCCATGTTCGCGACTCCACAAAAATTCTTCGAAATCGGCTACATACCGGCCTTCTGACGATACATGTACCGTTGGGTTGAAAAAGCCGGGAAATGGGATTTCTTCTATATCCTGTCCATTGGTGGCCGCAACGTTCAGGAAATAAACATTTTCAGACGAATACGGATGTATATAATGCTTCCACGTGTCGGCATTGTATTCCCAACCCGAAGGGCCGGACGCATAAAACAATATCACATCCCCGGGATCAAAACGGCCGTCTCCACCGCCGCGTCGGAAAACGCCGTTTTCTTTTAGGTCTGCGTATCGAAACGCACTATTCAGAGCAGGAACAGGTTTACCTCCATTTCCCAAAATCCTGATTTGATCTGGGTCTATCTCATCAGGATTTAACCCGATAGCGGTAAGCAACGAGCGATCAATAGAGTAGATACCTTCCGAAGTGATACTGATGCGGTAATTGGTGCCATCGGCGAGCAGGCTCCTGTCAACAACTAGATGCGGGTTCTCGTAAACGATCCCATCTGCAAAAACTGCGGGTTGGTTGCCGCCGCCGTTGCGAGAGACGTCTACAACGATTCGGTTATATCTGCGAACCGAAGTGTTGTCAACGTTCAGCGTAAAAAAATTGGCCGAGATACTCACCATTTCCATCTTCCGGTGCGTGCCCGCTCCTACGGCCATCACGACTCGATCCGGGGATTTCCGAACGGCCGAAGCGCCGAGTGTTACCGGATACTCTTCGTAGGATTGTTCTACCACGGATACCGACACTCCCCGATCACGGTTGGTGTCAGAGAATAACATGGCGCTTTTCGGCCCGATCTCAAACTGGTATGAATGTTCGTCAATACCGTCAGTGAGACGTTTTAAAAGAGTGGCATTCCATTCGTTGACACCGCTCGAATCGACAAATTCGGCCAGGGTTTTGCTCCACGAAATCTCAAATTCAATCCGCGCGGTGCGACCATCATCCGATAGAAGGCGCGTCTTAACTGACTGCCCCACAGAATCATGTGCCACCAAGAGAGAGCCGACAACAACCAGAAAAAGCGTTGATATTCGAGATATATAGATGAGGATGTTCAGCGTATTGTCTGCTATTCCGAAGTTCGTTGCAATAATTCTCTCAGCAAGATGAGCTGTTCTGTGCCGGCCGCCAATTGATCAACTGCGCTGGCGATATCGGTCAGAGGCCCCTCCAGATCTTCTCCGACGGAAAGGGCTTTGGCTAACTCCTTCAATAATTGGACATTGCCCGAAATCACTGCAAGTGGATTATTCATGCGGTGATGTAAATTAGACAACTCGGCCTGCAACGCTTTCGTGGAAATCGAAGGGGTAACCGACTTTTCTTGTTTCTGAGTATGCATACCGCGTTATTTATTACACAAGTTTTTCGTCTTCAGGCAGCGGAAAATCCCTGAAATGACCATTCGATTTTACTTTCAGGCGAAGCGAATCAACCTCTTCAATCATCGGAATGAATCGTGTTAAATGTTCGACCAGAAAACCGAGGCGCTCGTTTTCCGACGTCAACTCGAGTATCTCCTGCTTCTGTTCTACAGTAAGCCCGGTGTTGTGAGCAATAAAGTAAGAAAGAAATACCCTGTCCTGATATTGAGTGGGCGTGGGCAATCGCCCCGCTAATTCCAGGAGCTTTATGTGTTGCGCAATCACTCGTTCGCGAACGAGAGCTTCAACACTTTGATCCAAATCACTGATTTCGACAATGTCGGCTGTCAAATAGGCGTGTTTGTTGCCAAGGCCCAGTATCTTGAATCTGAAACCACCCCGAGCCAGAATATCGCGTTTCCCGTCATCATAGTCCCGCACAACCCGGACAATAGAAGCTGCGCATCCCACGTCAGATAGATTTCCATCGGACGAAAGAACGACCCCGAACGGCGTATCAGTTTCGAGACAATAGTTGACCATCTCGCGATAACGAGGCTCAAAAATGTGCAACGGGATTTCTTCGTCCGGATACAGAACGATTTCAAGAGGAAAAAGCGGTATGGCCTGATTCAATGTCATCGAATACGGCTGGAACGTCCGTTTTATACGACAGCAACACTCATTTCGAGCATCCTTTTGATCGGCCGGAGCGCCTGCAATCGGATTTCTTCGTCCATCGTGATTTCCGGTGCACCGTGTTTCAAACAGAGATATATCTTCTGTAACGTGTTGAGTCGCATGTGCGGACACTGACTACATGTACAGCCGCCTTCGGGAGGTGCGGGAATGAATGTTTTTCCCGGTGAGTCTTTGCGCATCTGGTGCAGGATGCCTTCTTCCGTCGCTACGATCATTGTTTGCTCAGGAGAATTTATAGCGTAATTCCTGATACCGCTGGTCGATCCGATATAGTCGGCATGGCGCAACACAGACGCGTCGCACTCAGGATGAGCCAGAACCTGTGCCCCGTCATGTCGCATTTTAAGGCGAATGAGTTTTTCTTCTGAAAATGTCTGGTGAACGATACACACTCCATCCCAGAGCACCATATCTCTTCCAGTCTCTTTGATCAGAAACGCGCCGAGATTTCTATCCGGTGCAAAAATAATGGGCTGATCCAGCGGAATCTGCCGGACAATGTGCTCCGCATTTGAGGAGGTGCAAATAATGTCTGACTGTGCTTTCGTTTCAGCCGAACAATTGATATAGGAGATCACAATGTGGTCCGGGTACATCGCCTTGAATCGTCCAAACTCGTCTGCAGGGCACGAGTCTGCCAGCGAACAGCCCGCATTCAGGTCCGGCAGCAACACCGTTTTGTCAGGATTCAGGATCTTGGCCGTCTCGGCCATGAAATGGACTCCAGCGAATAGAATTACATCCTTTTCAGTATCAGCAGCCCGCCGCGCCAAACCTAACGAATCCCCAACATAGTCGGCAATATCCTGAATGGCCGGTTCCTGGTAATAATGTGCCAGCAAAACGGCATTCCGTTCCTGCTTCAGTCGCTGGATTTCAGCCGTCAGATCCAGGGAAGGATCTAAAACTTCGTTAATAAATCCATCACTCAAATTCAGGACTTGCATTTCGGTTAAGTATTGAGCTGATGATCGGTTCGAATCCGCTTTAATTTGCGGCGGCGTTACTGATCGTATTCATCGAACTTCTTTCCGTTCCTGATCTAGTCTATGCCAGTCCGAGATTATTGCTCATCATTCTTCCAGGCTGCCATTTTATCGGCGATATACCCTCCGATTCGGTCCTGTGGAATGCGTTCCTGCTCCATGGTATCCCGGTCCCGGATCGTTACGGTTCCGTCTTCAAGCGAATCACCGTCAACCGTGACACAAAACGGGGTACCCACCTCGTCCATCCTCCTGTACCTGCGACCGATGGCCCCTTTTTCGTCATAAGATGTGTTGTAAAGCATCTGCAGGTTCTGTTCGATCTTGTGGGCGACTTCCGGCATCCCATGTTTTTTTACGAGCGGAAAGACTGCAACTTTTATGGGCGCGAGCAATGGGTGGAATTTGAGCAGATTTCGTTGCTCGCCATTAACTTCTTCCTCCCGGTACGCCTCGCACAAAAGTGTCAGAACCGTCCGGTCTACTCCTGCTGAAGTCTCCACGACATACGGGATATACCGTTCCTGTGTTTGAGGGTCGAAATACTCCATCTTTTTGCCGGCATGTTCCTGGTGTGCTGACAGATCGAAATCCGTTCGCGAATGCACGCCTTCAATTTCCTGCCAGCCGATCGGGAATTCGTACTCGATATCGAAGGCGGCATCGGCATAGTGCGCAAGTTTCTCGTGTTTGTGCCAGCGCAGTTTAGAAGCTCGAACGCCGTTGTTAATGTGCCAACTCATGCGCCGTTCCCGCCACGATTCAAAAGCTTCCATTTGCTCGCCAGGTTTCACAAAATACTGCATTTCCATCTGTTCGAACTCGCGAGTCCGAAATATGAACTGGCGGG
>SMXK01000134.1 GCA_004356265.1 Bacteroidota bacterium | reverse complement strand
GCCCTCATTCGACCCGCCACGTCTATAATTGGCATCATTGACGTTCCTTCGGATAAATCTATAGCCCATCGCAGCGCTCTTTTTGCAGCGATCGCGGACGGTACGTCTCGAATTGTCGATTATCCCGTTTCTGAGGACCCTGTTTCAACCCTCAAGTGTCTGAAGGCACTCGGCGTAAAATTCTACGAAGAGGATGGGATTCTCGTAGTTGAGGGAAAAGGACCGCGAGGTCTGACGAAACCTGAAGCAGACCTTTTCTGTGGAAATTCAGGAACTACCATGCGGCTGTTGGCTGGTATTTTATCCGGTCAGGACTTTTCCTCCCGCCTCACGGGCGACCCATCCTTGTCCGGGAGAGATATGAGGAGGATTCAAGACCCTCTGCGCCAGATGGGTGTCAACATTTCTTTGGATGGTACTCACGCGCCGGTAAGAATTAAACACGGCGGAAAATTAGCGGGAATCACCTATTCCGTTCCGGTAGCCTCAGCGCAGGTGAAATCATGCATTCTGCTAGCCGGATTATACGCTGACGGCGAAACGACGGTGATCGAAAATACACGGACCCGTGATCATACCGAACGGATGTTAGGATTGAGTTCGATGAGGCTCGGCGATCAGAATATTATCACTGTTGAAGGCGGATCTGTTATCCGGGCACGCACATGGTCTGTCCCGAGGGATTTTTCAGCAGCAGCATTCTTTCTCGTCGCTGGATCAATTTTACCGGATTCTGCGATCCGTCTCCCCCGCGTCGGAATAAACCCATCACGAAGCGGACTGATTGATGTGTTGCGTGCGATGGGCGCACGCATAGAACTGGAAAACGAACGTGTTTCCGGCAGCGAAAATATCGCGGACGTCGTCGTCGTCTCATCAGAATTGTCCGGAATCGAGCTTGGTGGCAGCACCGTCGCAGATATAATCGATGAAATTCCGATTCTCGCAGTTGCGGCCACTCAGGCTGCGGGCCGAACTGTAATCAGAGAGGCTGGCGAACTCAGGCACAAAGAGACGGATAGAATATCAGCCATCGTTGAATCGTTGCGGACCCTCGGCGCTGATGTAGAAGAATTCGAAGATGGATTTGCTGTTACCGGCGGCTCTCTGAAAGGCGGTACGGTCCAAAGTTATGGAGATCACCGAATTGCGATGGCCATGGGCGTAGCGGGTCTGGTGTGCGAATCAGATACGATCGTAGAAGATGCAGGCGTCGTTGATGTATCCTACCCGCAATTCTGGGACGCTCTCGCGCATGCGGCATACGGAACTCCAAGAGACAACAAGAACTCAGCGGGCCAGATGTCGCGGGTGCCCTAATCGTACGCACCGGGGACCCACAGTTGGTCATCCATTGTCACGCAGCCGTCATCGTCGAACAGGACACCCTCGCCGCGGAGCATATCCTCCATGACGTGAGCCCCTCCGAAATGTGTGCTTCCGCTCAACCCGCCAAATCGGTTAACCACGCGGTGACATGGACGGGCGTGGCCGGACGCTGCATTCAGCGCCCAGCCTACCATTCGGGCTGATCGAGTCGCTCCAAGAGCTTTTGCGATATGCCCATACGTGGTCACGCGCCCGGTGGGAATATCGTCCACGACGCGCCAGACCCGGGAGAAGAAGTCCTCCTTATCGCTCCCCATGGAGTCGAGGACCTAGTTGTTACCCAGAATTAACGGTAACCCGTCCTGTCCGCCGCCTACAATCACTGTTTTGGCGTTTGGAGAAGTTGCCAGGGCCAGTGTCGCCTCAATACCCTTGAATCTCAGGAACTGATCCGTCAGACTGGCCACGATAATTCTTTGATACTCGGCTTGTCCGTTTGCTTCGATCTCTTTCCGTTGGGCTTCGAGACGTTCCTTCGCGATCGTGAACTCGTACCGCTCGGCTTCCTGTTCTTCCTCCAGTTTACTCTCGATCGCTTGCCGAATCTGAGCTGGAAGTCGGATATCTCTGACGAGGACGGCGTCGATCTCAACGAACCGGCCAGCCACCGCGCGCGCCACTTCATCGTAAATGTCCGTTTCGACCTCTGTCCGTTTCGTAGAATACAACTCTTCAGGAGTAAACTGACCTACTATTTCCCGAAGAGCGCTTCGGAGTTCAGGCTGAATCAGGGTGGTATAGTAGGATTCGCCGTACGTCGTGTGAAGTTGCGGAAGTTCGCCAGCTATCGGACGCCATCGAATCGTAACATCCAACCCGATCTGAAGGCCATTTGATGATAAAGCCTCGCTAATTTCAAGCCGTTCCTGAATTTTTAAATTGTACCGGGTCAAACCGACCCAGGGAGCGTGAAATTGCAACCCTTCGCTATATTGTATTTCTAGATCTGTGCCCCCGAACGGACTGAATTTCACAGCACCTTCGCCGGCTCGAATAGTTGTGGTCATACACCCGCCGGCAACTGCCGCGATGACTAGACCAATGACAAGAAATGAACTCGCTTTCATAGCGAATTGAGTAATATTGGGATACTGATTGTCTGCCATAATGCCGTAATTTGGAATTATCTTGGTGGATACTCGATAACGCTCCGATTGGAGACCCTGATCACAGTAAAGTGCCCGTTACGGTTCCCGGATGCCTGGAATTATTTCCCTATTAAACGAATTTTCTGAAAGGGCAGGCGGAGCCAGGGTCGAAAAAAACATCTCACTCGCACCGTTTACCACATTTAAGATCGGTGGACCCGCAGACTTATACGTTGGTGTCAGCAATGCCGAAGAACTGATTTTTGCGATTAAGGCTGCTCGACGAAACCATGTACCATTTTTTCTACTCGGGATGGGTGCCAATATTCTCGTGGGTGACAAGGGATTTAGAGGAATAGTCATCCACAATCAATCTACTGGATTTCAGATCGATCCCGAGAACGGTCGTCTTGAGTGCGAATCCGGAGTAACAGTCTGGCCCGACCTGATCGAAAAATTGATCGAATCTGAATTGAGTGGACTCGAACACTTTGCGGGGATTCCCTCCTCGGTAGGAGGAGCCGTCTGGCAAAACCTGCATTTCTTATCGCCGGCTCCGAAAAGAGAAAGAACCGTCTTCCTGGATGAAGTATTTCATTCGGCGACAATCCTCACGCCCGACAATCAGGTTCTAACAGTCGATCGAGAGTATTTTCAGTTTGGATATGACACCTCAATTCTACACTTCTCCGGGGATATCGTAACGTCAGTCATTTTTCAATTGGAGTACAAACCGCGCGAGATCATGAAAGAAATTGTGCGGTCGAATCTTGAATGGAGAAAGGAACGACACCCTCCACTTTCAACCGAACCAAGCGTCGGTTCAATTTTCAAGAAGATCGAAGGTATAGGAGCCGGCAGATTGATCGACGGATGTGGTATGAAAGGTACCCGCGAGGGGGGTATCGAAATTTCGCACCGTCATGCAAACATCATGATTAACGTAGGTGAAGGCACCGCGCGAGATGTTCGCACACTGATTGAGAGAGCTGTTAAAACCGTAAAAGCGGAGACCGGTTACGAATTGGAACCTGAAATTGCCTTCGTAGGAGATTTTTCATGAGTACCAGTCCAGCACACAAATGGTTAAGAGGCATGTCTGCAGTCTTCATGAAAGACTTACATCTTGAACTCCGAAATCGATATGCACTCAACGTTTTGCTCATGTTTGTGCTGTCATCGTCACTTGTGGTGGCGTTCTCGGTTGGAGCAGAATCGGTTTCGACTAGAACTCAGGCCGCGTTACTGTGGATCGTCATCACGTTCTCAGCATCTCTTGGCCTCGGACGAACGTTCATCGCTGAGGAAGAACGAGGGACGGTCTTGTTGCTTCAACTGAATATCCCCGGAAGTCAGATATTCGCCGGAAAACTGCTGTTTAATACGGCATTGATACTGAGCGTGAACATAATCGTCTTGTTTGTGCTCACTTTTTTGTTGAATACCCGGATAACGGACTGGCCGCTTATGATTGCCACCATGTTGCTGGGTTCGATTGGTCTCGCTGGCGCTACGACACTGCTCTCGGCCATCGTCGCGCGTGCGGCAAGTTCGAGCGCCTTGCTCCCCGTCTTGCTGTTGCCGTTGCTCTTTCCTCTCTTGTTATCTGTAGTGCACGCGACCCAGAACAGTCTACCGGATGGCCTGGGCCTCAACGCTTCAATCGATCATCTGGTGACGCTTTTTGCTTTCGCCGGAGTCGTAATCAGCGCTTCTGTCCTTCTATTTGATTATGTGTGGAACGATTGAATTCTGGTGCGAGTTGACACCGCCCGCATGAGTAAATAGACTGATGACAGAACATCCGCACGTAAATATCAAGCGATACCGACTGATCCGGACGATAGTAATCGTCTGGATGAGCGTCATCGTGTTTGCGGCATTTTTACTCAATATCCCACGAATCAACATCCTCGAACACACTGCTAGAAATTTATATTTCCATGTGCCAATGTGGTTTACGATGATGGGCGCCGTCGGTGTTTCTGCCTGGCATTCTGTTCAGGTGTTAAGAGGTGGGTCGATAATTTCTGATATCAGAGCGGCGCAGGCGGCGCGGGTGGGCGCGTGGTTCGGAGTATTGGGACTGGCGACCGGAATAGTATGGGCGCGGTTCACGTGGTACGTCGGATCAGACATATGGTGGAACTTCGACCCCAGACAAACGATGGCCGCTCTTCAGCTGCTCATTTACGGCGCGTATTTTGTGTTACGCTCTGCGCTCGATGATCCTGAAAAGCGGGCCAGGTTATCTGCGGCTTACAACCTTCTTGCGTTCTCGACCGTCCCGTTTTTACTCTATGTGCTTCCGAGGCAGATGGCGAGCCTTCACCCAGGAGCTGACGGAAATCCGGCATTCAGTGAAATGACCGACCCCGTCATGAAATTAGTTTTTTACCCCGCGGTTATCGGATTCATTGGCCTGTTCTGGCTTCTGTATACGCAGCGAGTTCGAATGTCGTGGTTGGCCTACCGAATTCAGGGCGAGTCAAAGTATTAATCCATCGAGAAAAGTGATATGGAAGAATCGGCACAAACAATACCGGACAGCCTTGTTTCGGAGGGGTCTATCTCTACAGCATTTGATAGTATTTGGGCCAATTCAGACTTCCCGACAGCTCCCCTTTCTCAATTCGATCAGATTATGCTTTCCGAAGACAAAATATTTGTTGTACTTGCTGTGCTTACCATTATCTGGATAGGGCTGATTTTGCTTACATGGCGGACAGATCGGCATCTCGACGGTTTGGAACGAAGACTGGATGATGGCATTAACGACGAAGAAGCTTTTTGAACATCTGTGTGACTGACATCTGAATATCATGAGACCGAAAACCATAATCGGAATCGTACTGCTTGTTGCCTTCTCATCTTTATTACTGATGAATTTCGGATCCCAGGTTGGTGGATACATGAATTTCGTACAGGCAGAAGAATCGGGTTCTCGGGCTCATGTCATTGGCGACTGGGTTCGTGATCAATCGTTCAAGTATGATGCGACCACGAATATTTTCAGCTTTCACATGGTAGATGAGATGGGAAACGTCCGCCAGGTCAGATATATGAATCCGAAACCACCAAACTTTGAAGACGCTGAGCGTCTTGTGGTGGACGGGTATCCGAAGGGAGAAATATTCATCGCGGAACACATTCTGGTGAAGTGCCCATCAAAATATGAGAACCCGGACGAGTTCAATGACGTGCCTGATCTGACCAAGAGTTGACCCCGTGTTAACTCCGTGTTAACCCCGCATTGACCTAGTGTCAGCCGATATACATCAGTTCGGCAAGCGTGAAAAAGACTAAAATGCCTATCACGTCGTTGCTGGTAGTTATAAACGGGCCAGTAGCAAGCGCCGGGTCAATCCCGAATCGGTTCAGCAGCAGTGGAATCATAGTCCCGAACGTTGTTGCTTGTATGATCACCAGTAACAGGGCGATCATCGACGTTAGCGCCAGCATCGGTGGATCCGCGATTTCAGAAACCAATAGTGGTGCGAGAAATAGAATCGCGGCGCCCAGAACCAACGAAGATATCAGTCCATTCAACATGGCGACTTTTACTTCTTTTCCCAGCCTACGGCCCAGGTTCGTGGCCCAAACATCACCGCTCGCAAGTTGTTGAACGGTAATTGCAGAACTCTGAATACCTGCGTTACCAGCCGTGGCCATTATTATCGGGATGAAGCCGGCCAATATTGGTACGCGGGCCAGCGCATCATGGAATCCCCAGATTACGCCGGCTGCAAGGCTGGCACCACCCAGTCCCGCCAGCAGCCAGGGCAAACGACCGAACATAATCTTAATCACAGAGTCCGTCGGTTCTTCGCCACGAGCAACTCCACTCATCCTCTGGATATCTTCTTCCGCCTCCTCTCTGATAACATCCACCACATCATCAATGGAGATCATCCCGACGAGGATATTTTGATCATCGACAACCGGCAAAGACACCAGATCGTAGCGTTCCATGACACGCGCGACCTCTTCCTGATCCAGATCGGTGGCAACCGAAACCACATCCGTATCCATGATCAGTGTCACCGGAGACGCGCTTCTGGACAGCAGAAGACGCTTCAGACTGATCACGCCCGTCAACTGCTTATTTGCATCGGTAACAAAAACAGCGAAAATCTCGTTGTCCTCTTCGGCGCTGCGACGAACCTCCTCCGTTGCCTCAGAGACGGTATCGCTATCCAGAACGGCAACATATTCCGTTGCCATGATACCGCCCGCTGAATCCTCGTCATATGAGAGTAATTCCTTGACATCTTCCGCATCCTCGAGCGATGGCAAGACAATTTCGGCTAGTTCCTCCGGAAGGTCTGCGATAACGTCCGCCGCATCATCAGAATCCAACTCATCGATGAGAGCTGTGAGTCGGGCGTGAGATGTTTCCTCCAGAAGTGCAGCTCTAAAGTCATCATCCAACTCAGCTAATACATCCCCGCCCTGTTCAACAGGTAACCAGCGAAACAGGGTCCGAGCCTGCTCCAGGGGTAAGTGCTCGATAACTTCACCCAGGTCAGCGGGGTGTAAATCCGCAAGTATATTGAGTACCATGGGGCTCTGCCCCGAATCGATCAGCGATACAAAATCGTGAACGAACTCGGCATCCACGTCAAACCGTGGCCCGCCTCGGGCGCCTGTGATGATATTCTGAGTCTTTGTATTTTTCATGGTCCCGGAAGAACTCCGGCTCAAGCAATACGGTCGTGAACCGTGTTATCGGACCTGAAGATAGCGTGTCAGGTCGATAAAGTCTTTCGGGTCCAGTTCCTCTGCGCGGCAGCCGGCGAAATGCTCTGGAACAGTCCTGTTCGCCTCAACAAACATTTTTTTCAAACTGTTTCGCAGCGTTTTACGGCGTTGATTAAATGCGGTCCTGATAAGGAGGCGAACCAACGCAGGATCGGGTTCATTGTCGGGTGGACTGAGGTGGATAGCTCCTGCAGAGCCGGATGAACTCTTTTTTGCCGGAAATACCAATCGAACTACGGCACTTCGGACGTCTGGCTTCGGGAAGAACACGTTTCTGGAGACCGGAAACAATAAGGTTGGTGTACAAGCCAACTGGATGGCTACGCTCAGTATGCCATATTCTTTTGTCCTCGGAACAGCGACGAGCCGCCGGGCAACCTC
>SMXK01000133.1 GCA_004356265.1 Bacteroidota bacterium | reverse complement strand
GCATAGGCATCTGCTTCGTAATACGAGATGTGACACACGGGAGCATTCATATCCAGCGGGCGGGTACCGTACATGGTGTATTCTGTCCAACCATCATCAGACTCGTTCCAATAACAAGGCCGCTTCCATTGTTCGGCACTGATCTCCGCCCAAGCTTTGTCAAGCCACAACACCTGGTTTGAGTATCCCCCAGCTTTGATGAATTCAAGAAACTCTTCATTTGTAACTGTACGATCGGCGATATGATAACTAGACAAATATTGTTTGTGTCTCGGTCCTTCGTTATCGAAATGGAAGGACTCCAGATCTGTCCCTAATTCATAGATGCCTTCGCTGATAGATTCCCACTGGATTCGCCCGGGTGGTGTCGCACGTGGAATATCTCCCGGAAAAATTGCAGGCTGAAGGGGATTCAGAGACAATGCGTGTTTGATGTCCGTTAAGATCAATTCCTGATGCTGCTGTTCATGATTCAAACCGATCTCAAGCACTCGAAAAAATTCTCTTTCAGCGGCGGTCCCGAGCACTTTGTTAATCAATATCGGAATTACATCGTTGATGTGCCTCCTGAATGCCATGACCGTATTCACGGTAGGCCTTGAGAGTAACCCGCGATCCGACCTGCAAAATCGTTTACCTGCTTGAACATAATAGGAGTTGAACAGGAAGTCGAACTCGGGGTGGAAGGATCGATACGAAGGGTCAAATTGCTTCAGAACAAACGATTCAAAAAACCATGTTGTGTGCGCCAAGTGCCAACGTGTCGGGCTGGCATCTGTCATAGATTGAAGAACCATGTCCTCGGTTTCCAACGTGTTGCATAACTTTTCTGTAAATGATCTTACGGCAATGAATTGGTCTGCAAGCGCCACTTTTTTAATAATTGAATTCAGTTCAGGCATAATAGAATTTACTTCAAATCACCAACAGCAAACAATAACCCGGTGTCCATTAAGAGATTTTAGTCGTGCAGGTGTTACAACTCTGTAAACAGAATATTGAAAGTCAGCTGAACTAATAAACGTATATTTGGGTCATGAAATTAAGATTGACCTACATGGCCACTATGGTTACGGTTTCAATAGCACCGATCTTCCTGTCAGCGTGCCGTTCGACGAGTTCTGCCCCCGACGTTTCTGAGATTGAGGCACACGATTCACTCAGCCCGACTAAGATCAGAATTCCGGGATCTGATGTATCGTTTACCATGATACCGATAGCTGGCGGTCAAGGGGTTTTAGGGGGCGAATTGTCTGATTCGGCTCATCAGCCTGGCGTTCCCGTCGAAATATCTTCCTTCTGGATTGCCGAAACAGAGACCTCCTACGATGCTTTCGCCCTGTTCAGATTCCGCGACCGGGATTCGGATTCGACTAATGTGGATGGAAAGAAGCTTGAGGTGGATGCTGTCGCGCGGCCAAGTACGCCGTACGAAGATCCATCTCATGGAATGGATGGTGCCGGATTTCCTGTAGTGGGGATAACACAATGGAGTGCACTGCAATATGCCCGGTGGTTGTCTGAAAAAACGGGCTGGTTCTTAAGGCTCCCGACTGAGGCGGAATGGGAGTATGCATGCCTTGCGGGAAATGAATTTGGCAATTCTTCTGCGACAGACGGTTCAGATTTGAAATCGAGACTTAGCACGACCGCATGGTTCAGTGAAAACTCAGAAGATCACCTGCACATGATTGGAACTCGTGATCGGGACGCTTCGGGTCTTCTGGACATTCTTGGAAATGTTGCCGAGTGGACGCTCGACCAGTACGACGAAAATTTTTACAAAGATTTATCAGCGTCGGGTTCAGCTGTTGTCGATCCATGGCGGGAGCCCTCAAAATTACACCCTCGCACGGTAAGGGGCGGATCGTATCAGAGTGATGTCGCAGACCTGTCTTGCAAACAGCGGGAAGAGTCAAGTATGCGCTGGAAAAGACGCGATCCGCAGATTCCGAAAAGTTTCTGGTGGAATACTGACTCTCCATTCGTAGGTTTTCGGCTTATTGCCCCTGTAGATCCTCCGTCTGCAGAAGAACAGGCCGCTTTTTGGGGCCTGGTTTTGGGCGGATAAATTTAATACCCTTTGTAAAGGAAGAAATTAAATCTGTGCCATCGACCGCAAAAAAGTAACAAAGAATACGAGAGTGCATACATCATGATCAACAAGAAAAAACCCATCATTGGCGTTTCACGACGCGACTTCGTGAAAACCTCGGCGGCCGTAGTCGGCACGCTCGTTGCGGCTCCGTTTCCTTCGAACGCAAGCCCAAGTGCCTACTTTTCGTCCGAAGACGTCATCAGGGTCGGGTTAATCGGATGTGGTGGCAGGGGAACTGGAGCTGCCGTACAAGCGCTGAGCACGAAAGAAAACATCAAGTTGGTAGCGATGGCAGACGCTTTTTCTGATCGTCTGGAAAGCAGCCTGGAAAACATTACCAGTGAGGATGCAGATCACGCAGAGAAGGTTGCCGGTCGAGTTGATGTACCGGAGGAACACCGTTTTGTAGGATTCGACGCGTACAAAAAGATATTTCCACTCGTGGACGTGGTGTTGATCGCTACCCCTCCCGGATTTCGCCCGATACATTTTGAGGCTGCCGTTGAAGCGGGTAAACATATTTTCATGGAGAAACCGGTAGCAACTGACGCCGCAGGAATCCGGAAAGTGTTCGAAACAGCAGAAATCGCCAAGCGGAAAAACCTCAACGTGGTGGTGGGATTACAACGCCATTATGAAGCTCAGTATCTTAAATGGGTGGAGCACCTGCAGAACGGAATGATCGGAGATATTTCGTTATCGCGCGTGTATTGGAACAGCGCCGGGGTGTGGGTTCGGGAGCGGAAACCCGGCCAGACGGAGATGGAATATCAGATGCGCAACTGGTATTACTTCAACTGGTTATGCGGAGATCACATTGTTGAACAGCACATTCACAATCTCGATGTGGGAAACTGGGTCAAACAAGGACATCCCGTTCGTGCACAGGGGCAAGGCGGTCGCCTCGTTCGTACTGGGAAAGATCATGGACAGATTTTTGATCATCATTTCGTTGAGTATGAATATGCGGACGGCAGCCGGATGTTAAGCCAGTGTCGCCACATGCCAGACTGCCAGAATCGAGTTACAGAAGCGTTCCACGGAAGCAATGGAACGGCCCCGAAGCCCGGCTTAATCTTGTCGTCGTCTGGACACGTGTTGTTTGAACATGACGGACAGAATGATCTGAATCCGTACCAGGTCGAACATGACGAATTATTTGGTGCCATCGCTGCAGGTGACTATAAATTCGCTGACGCCGAAAGGGGCGCTACGGCTACGTTTACGGCGATTCTGGGTAGGATGGCCACATATTCTGGTCAGATTCAAGAGTGGGATACGGCGATTCAAACCGAAGGCTCGATCATGCCGGAAACGTATGCGTTCGACGCAGATCCTCCGGTGATGCCCGACGCTGAAGGAAATTATCCGATCCCGGTACCGGGAAAAACGATGTACGCCTAGCCATACCGGCGGAGGGTGTTTTTCTCCGCTAATCGTTGTTGGCGGCGCCCGGAGCATGGGGCTGTCAATAATTAGTGCCATTCGTCTCACATAAAAAGAGGAGTTCTGAGATGCAGAGGAGAAAATTTTTGGCTCTCGGCGCAGCTGCTCCGGCAGCATTCGCGCTCGGTGGATTTTCGCCCGTTGAAGCCGTGCAAGATCACGTAATGACTCAGGGCCCCGGCCCTTTCAAAATGAACTATGCCCCTCACCTGGGCATGTTTTCGGCTATAGCGGGAAGTGATCCGATCGACCAGCTCAACTTTATGGCCGATGAGGGATTTACCGCTTTCGAAGACAACGGCATGAAGGGCAAAGATGTTGGATTGCAGGAACGTATGGCGAGCACCATGGCGTCTCGCGGAATTCAGATGGGAGTCTTCGTTGCCCATAAAATATACTGGAATGAGCCTAATCTGGCTTCGGGGAACGAGGATTATCAGACAGAGTTTCTCGGTCACATCCGGGATTCCGTCGAGGTTGCGAAACGGGTGAATGCCACGTGGATGACAGTGGTACCGGGGCACGTTGATCTACGTCTGGACATGGGATATCAGACAGCGAATGTCGTGGATACACTCCGCCGCGCTTCGGAGATTTTAGAGCCCCACGGTCTGGTCATGGTGCTGGAACCACTTAACCCGACAAATCACCCCGGTCAATTTCTGGCAAAAATGCCACAGGCGTACCAGATTTGCAAAGCTGTGGGTAGCCCGTCGTGCAAAATATTGGATGACTTATACCATCAACAGATTACAGAAGGGAATCTCATTCCAAATATCGATTCATGCTGGGACGAAATCGGCTATTTCCAGGTGGGTGACAATCCTGGTCGCAACGAACCGACGACAGGAGAAATTAATTATCTCAACGTGTTCAAACACATTCACAATAGAGGTTTTACCGGTATTCTGGGAATGGAACACGGCAATTCGAAAAGTGGTGAAGAAGGCGCCAGGGCTGTAATCGACGCGTACAAAAAGAGCGACTCGTTTTAATCCCGCTCCTTCTAATACTCTGTCGGGGCCGCCTCTTCATCAAGAGGGCGGAAATTTACTCCCAGAGCCGCAAGGTGCTTCAGGTTTCCCTCCATCCGTCGCCGGAAAGACGACCAATCTCGCGCATCCTTACGCGACCAGGTGACCTCGGCCATGGCCAGCGCCCGGGGGAATACCATGTATTCCAGGTGCTCCGACGTACTGATATATTCCGTCCATACGTTCGCTTGCGCACCAATAATATACTTCGCTTCTTCTGGTGTCAGTTCACTGGGAACCGGTTCATACGCATACACCGAATCGACAGGAAGAAAGCCACCGATTGCCAGCGGCTCTGAATCTCTATCTCCCTGATAATAATCGAAATAAGCATGCGATTGGGGCGTCATGATCGCGTCGTGACCCTGTTTGGCAGCTTGAATTCCACCCGCGATGCCCCGCCATGACATAACCGTTGCATCGGGAGCCAGACCCCCTTCAAGAATTTCATCCCACCCGATGAGGCGTTTATTGCGACCATTTAAAAAGGTCTCGATTCGCCTGATAAACCAGCTCTGCAATTCAGCTTCGTCGGCGAGTCCATTATCCCGCATAACACGTTGCGCAAGAATACTGTTCTCCCATCGAGTTTTTGGTACCTCGTCTGCTCCGATGTGGATGTATTCAGACGGGAAGAGGGAAATAACCTCGTTCAGCACGTCGGCCAGAAACATGAACGTGAAGTTACTCGGGCACAAAATATCATTCTTGACGCCCCACGTCGTGGAGACTTCAAAAGGCCCTTCGGTACATGCTAACTCAGGATAGGCAGCAAGCGCCGCCGTGGAATGACCGGGCATCTCGATTTCTGGAATAACCGTAACGAATTTCGTCTCCGCATAAATAACAATCTCACGAATCTGGTCCTGTGTATAAAAGCCTTCGTGCGGAATCCCGTCTCCTACAAATGGTGAGAAATTTTTATCTACAACAGTTTCAGATCTTTTCGAGGCCACCTCGGTCAGCAGCGGGTATTTCTTGATCTCGATCCGCCACCCCTGATCTTGTGTTAATCCCCAATGGAAATAATTCATTTTGTACCGTGACATCAGGTCGATGTACCTCTTGATGAACTCGACATCGAAAAAGTGGCGACCGACGTCTAAATGCATGCCTCGGTACGCGAATCTCGGCGTGTCCCGAATTTGAACGCCGGGTACCACCCACGCGATAGTGGATCCCGCATCCCTGTCAGTGGCGGAAGTTTCGATTTCTACAGGCAATAACTGGCGCAAGGTCTGAAGTCCGTAAAACAGGCCATTTGCTGTGGGAGCTCCGATTCGAATGGACGATTCAGAAACGATCAGCTCATAGGATTCGTGAGACGCGGTTTCAGATGGTTTAATCTCCAGAAATATGGTGTTTTCGCGGGCCTGATTTTGCGTCGCATCCGACAGCGCCAGTGGTAAGCCAGTCGCTGTTCTGAATTCCTCCGCCCAGATATAAGCGGTCATTACTGTACCTGCATCTGCAGCTGGATCAATAGCCAGAACTGTATTTTCATCGAACACAAACTCGCCAGCCGAGGCATTCATTTCCGCGGGAAGCGGGATTACATTCAGGTCCACATCGGATGTGGAAGAGAAACATCCCGGTCCAGATAAAAGCGCCACAACAAAGGCGAGCAGGGAAACAAAACGGTGGCGGTCAGGGGAGAGCGTAGACATTTAGGCCAAGAAAAATTGTCGGAAAGGATAATGGGTTCTGATGACCCTACACGCAGATCATTCACTTGCCCAATCATCCGATCTTGTGATAACTTACAGGTCGGCGGGCATTCAGTCCGGCGTGATACCAAGATCAAATGGTTCAGTTGCAGACAGATAATATCGGAAAACGATTCGGGAAGAGAATCTTATTTCGGAGCATGACTGTGTCTTTCGACGGAGGTGTGGCTACCGCTGTCACGGGAATTAATGGCTCTGGAAAATCGACGCTCATTCGAATTCTGGCCGGTGTGATGCGCCCGGGGAAAGGCTCTGTGTCTTTATTTGTAGACGGCAAAGTTATTTCCAACGAGAACCACCCGTTTCACATGGGCCTGGTCGCCCCCTACCTGAACCTGTATGATGATTTCAGCCCTGCCGAAAATCTTCAGTTTCTGGCTTCAGCAAGAGGCATGCCGGATGCCGCCGAAAAAATCGACGAAATCATGGACCGGGTGGGCCTTCGTTCGCGACAAAATGATTTTCTGTCAACTTATTCATCAGGCATGAAACAGCGTATTCGACTCGCGACCGCCCTTTTCAGCGATCCCGATGTTCTGTTACTGGATGAACCAGGCTCAAATCTGGATGAGGCCGGGTTGGAATTAGTAAGCGGGATAATTTCTGAAGCTGTAGAGCGAGGAAAAGTAGTAATTGTGGCGACAAACGATGAACGCGAGGCTTCTCTGTGCTCTGAACGCGTATGTGTAACTGATTATTTGTAGTGCTCTTCACGGCTCGAATCTGAAATATCGGGACGGACAAAAAATAGCGCCGCCACACTGATGCCTCCGGCACCCGCAGAACTGAGTGTCTGTATTGCGCTGAATAATGTTGCTCCCGTTGTGACAACGTCGTCGATAAGGAGAATATGAAGCCCTCTGACGTCGGTGCCTGCACCGGTGGAAAACACCCCTTCAAGATTGAGCCGTCGAGCGTCTCTGCTTCTGCCGACCTGGGATGCCGTAAACGATGTGCGACGAATGACGGATTCGTCAACAGGAATTCCTGTTTCTGAGCATAACCCGTTCGCGATATCTGTTGATTGATTATGACCGCGTTCAATCAGACGGATCCGGTGGAGGGGTATGGGTGTGATAACATCAAATGACGATTCCGCCTGTTCATTTATTCGCCGACCCAGAAGCATGCCCAAGTGTTTTCCGAGAGTTCGATGTCCGTCATACTTAATTCGCTTCTGAAGAAGACGAGCTGGATTTTCCTCGTCATAGTACCACCCGGCATATCCACGGATTGGCCCTGAATTATTATTCGCCGATAGTGACCGGCTAACATAATCGCCCAGATGTCCTTCGGCTACAGGACATAGCGTACAAATACAACTAAGGCACAATTCCAGGATTCCAACATTACCGGGCCTGTCACAGGCCAGGCATCGGACGGGAAACACCGTGTCAAGAAACAGTGGACTCAATTTACAATCGGACAATTGTTGTATACTCTGTCGTGCTCCTACGTAGAGTCCGCATCATCCCCCTTGTAACGAAATCCGGTATCGACGAGTGAACAGAAAGCGTAAAGGAATGCTCATCAAAAATACCGATACGTCGTCCGTGACGATCAAGATGAGCCAGCGCACCATTTTGCTGGGCCCGGGTGAAGAGGAGTTACTCACGGCTGAAGAGGTGCTTGATCCGGATCTCAGAGTAAAATTGCAAATTCGAGCTGTTTCTATCGTCAGGCCTGCAACCGATGAAGAAGAAGGTGTAACCGGTCCCGATGTCGCCACCGACGCCTGATACCGGAACTGCACATCCAGACGACCTGTAGTAGATGAATATTCTTGCCCTTGAGCCCTGGTACGGCGGATCCCATCGGGATTTTCTTGATGGACTCATCGGGCACAGCCGGCACAATTTTGAGGCGATTACGATGGCCTCCAGGTTCTGGAAATGGCGGATGCATGGCGGCGCAGTCACGATGGCCAGAAAGGCAGAGCAGTTCGTAAAGAACAACGGAAAGCCGGATCTGATCTTTGCAACAGATATGGTCAACTTGTCCGCTTTTCTCGCGCTTGCTCGCAGGGACTTGAGCGACGTTCCGGTCGTGTTGTATATGCACGAAAATCAGCTCACCTATCCGTTACCGGACGGCGAAAAGAGGGATTACACGTACGCTTATATCAATTATTTGGCGTGTCTGGCAGCCGACAGAATAGTGTTTAACTCGCGTTATCACTTTGACGAGTTCATGGAAGCGCTACCCGGTCTCCTCAGGATGTTTCCAGATTACACGCACCTGAATACAGTTCGTAAAATCAAGGATAAATGCTCTGTGCTGCACCTTGGAATGACGTTGAATGCGCACGACAAATATGCGTCATCGAGTCGTTCGAGAGAATGGGGACCTGGGATGGAGCCGCCTATCGTACTCTGGAATCAGCGGTGGGAATATGACAAAAATCCTGAGGCGTTCTTTAAGATGATGAACAGACTGGACGACATCGGAATGCCGTTCAGATTAATTTTGGCAGGAGAGCACTTTGAGGTGCAGCCCAGAGAGTTTGAGAGAGCTTTTGAGCGTTACGCAGATCGGATATTGCACTATGGTTACGCCGATGATTTCCCGGAATACAGTAAACTTCTTCACCGCGCAGATCTGGTGGTATCCACGTCGATCCACGAGTTTTTCGGCATCTCGATTCTGGAGGCCATCTACTGCGGCTGCCATCCTCTGCTTCCGAACAGACTATCTTACCCGGAACTGATTCCGGATTCGCTGCACCAGCCTCTGTTGCATGCCCCCATCTTGTATGAAGATGATGACGATTTATTCGCGATCATGTGCAAAATTTTGTCAGGTGAGGACAAACTTCTGCCGCAGTCGACGCTGAAAGACGTCTCAGAACATCTCGAGTGGAGCTCCCAAATCGTTCATTATGACGATTTCCTTGACAAGGTTCTGGCGGAATTTGTAGCCTAAGCCATGTTTTCAAT
>SMXK01000132.1 GCA_004356265.1 Bacteroidota bacterium | reverse complement strand
GATTTCGCTCATGTATCTCTGATTTCTGCCGATAGTAGTGTCTGTAGGAGTCTGTCTGCGATGACGGTCCTCCCAACCATTCTGCTCCGCGAATCATCTTTACAGTTGGCGTTTGCCATGAAATTATCTTCACTTGATATCAGAAAACAGCAATTCTCACGCATCGTTCGTGGATACGATCGAGACGAGGTTGACGCATTTCTGGACATGGTCAGTACCCAATGGCAGGAATTGGTCGATGAAAATCGACGAAACGCCGAGAAAATCGGCGAAATGAATGTGAAGCTGGAGCACTATCATAAGGTGGAAGAGGCGCTGGAAGAGGCAATAAAAAGTGCCCGGGACGGTGCAGAGCAAAAGATCAAGGATGCTGAAAAATCGGCGACTGCGGTACTTGAAAGAGCAGAAGCAAGGGCGGTGAAGATTACGATTGGCGCAGAAGCAGAGCGCCTGAAGATAAAGCGCGAAACTGCCCGATACTCGATTCGCCAAAAGGAAATGCTGACCAAATTCCGGTCGTTCCTTACTTCTGAACTAGAAATGTTGGCGTATCACGAAAAGAATGACATCCTTCGTGTCCCCGGGTTGGAAATGATTGAACGCGAGGAGTCAGAAACAGACTCTTCGGATCTCGATATTGCAGCCGACGTCCCAGCGCCTTCATCCAATGCTCCAAAACCGAGTAAGTCTCAGAAAAAGGGCGCGAAGAAAGGTGCGTCAGAAACAAGCACGGATGACGGTACAGACATTTCAGAATCCACTGAGTCCGAAATCACGACGACTTCTGGAACGGATGAGCCGGAACATGAAGCGTCCAAACAGGCGACGGACGCATCGTCTGAAGCACCGGATGAGCATGTGGAAGATCTGGATCAGAAACCGACATGGACGGTTAACACATTAGTTTCTCCAGATTCAGAAACCGACACTTCCAACCAGAAGAAAACTACTGAGCCTGATCGTCCGGCGACACGCCCAAACGGAGATATGCGTGCTGCACAGGAGGAAATTGAGAATCTTCGAAAGTTGTTAAGAGATCTCGAGTAAGACTCCTTGAAAGATTACCGGTTCGCAGTAGAAGAAGCCGTCACGTGGATAGAAAACCGTCTGACATCTGTCCCGACAACCGGGCTGATCTTGGGAACGGGGCTTGGAAGCCTGGCAGAATCAATCGAGATTCAAGAAGTCATTCCGTACAAGGAAATTCCGAATTTTCCGTCGTCTACAGTCGAATCCCATGCAGGTCGTTTGTTACTCGGTACGGTTGCCGGCATTTCGGTACTGATTCTTCAGGGAAGATTTCACCTGTACGAGGGGTATTCCGCGCGTGATGTCACATTTCCGATTCGAGTATTCGGACGACTTGGCGTAAAAACGCTATTTCTTTCCAACGCAGCGGGCGGACTGAATCCTGCATATCGGAGAGGGGATTTGATGCTCATCTCCGATCACATCAATTTACAAGGCGCGAACCCACTTGAGGGTCAAAATGAAGATTCCTGGGGCCCCAGGTTTCCCGACATGAGTGCTCCGTACGATCCGGATCTTTTAGAGCTAGCCCGTTCTATCGCATTGTCGGAGAGTATTACTTTGCACGAGGGCGTATACGTCGCCGTTCCTGGGCCCAATCTGGAGACCCGTGCGGAGTACAGGATGCTCCGAACTCTGGGAGCGGACGCCGTAGGGATGAGCTCCGTGCCAGAAGTCATCGTTGCGAGGCACATGAGTATCCGGCTGATGGCTATATCCGTAATCACAGATGAGTGTGATCCCGACAATTTAAATCCGGTATCACTTCAGGAGATTATTGCGGCGGCAGATTCTGCCGGACCAGCACTGAGACGATTGTTCGAGCTGTGCATGATTCAAACACATTCATCGTAATTTTCAGCCCGGCCTGTTTCAGATTGACTATCTTTGCGGCTTGCAAATCGTAGTTAAAAAGGTCCATGAAACAGTTCGAAGAATTTCGCCAGATCGATCATCCTGCGCTCGAAGAAGAAATGTTGTCGCGCTGGAGCGATGAAGACATTTTTAGTGAAAGCCTCCGCCAGAGAGATGGGCAGCCCACGTTTACTTTTTATGAGGGGCCGCCAACTGCGAATGGGAAGCCCGGTATTCACCACGTGATGTCCCGTACTATCAAGGATACTTTTTGTCGGTATAAAACGATGAAGGGATTTCAGGTCGCGCGAAAGGCAGGTTGGGATACTCACGGGTTACCAGTGGAAATCGAGATCGAAAAGGAATTGGGACTTAAAGGGCGCGCCGAAGTCGAGGAATTCGGCATCGCGAAATACAACGCAGCATGCAAAAAAAGTGTACTTCGTTACAAAGGCATCTGGGATGATCTGACAACCCGAATGGGGTACTGGGTCGACCAGGAAAATCCGTATATCACGTTCAAACCGCACTACATCGAATCAGTCTGGTGGTTGATCAAACGGATTTATGAGAAGGGTTATTTGTACGAAGGATATAAGATCCAGTGGTACAGCCCGGGCTCTGGAACCGTTCTGTCGTCTCACGAGGTCAGCCTCGGGTACAAAGAAGTCCAGGATCCGAGTGTGTTCATTCGATTCCGGACGACAGACGATCCGGACACCTATTTTCTCGCCTGGACGACTACGCCGTGGACCCTGATATCCAACGCAGCACTCGCTGTTGGAAAAAATATTGATTACGTGCAAGTGCGAATCGACTCAGAAGATCTTGGCGTACACAACCTTATCCTTGCGCAGAATCTTCTATCCGTTATCTCGGAGGAATATGAGATAACAGCTGAATTTAAAGGTAGCGACCTGCTTGGACGTTCTTATGAGCCGCTGTACGATTATTTTGTTGATGAGGTAGAACCCGGGCAGGCGTGGCGGGTCGTAGCCGCGGACTATGTATCTACGTCTGATGGCACCGGGATTGTTCACACAGCACCCGCTTTCGGGGCAGATGATTATGAGACGTCTCTGAAGGAGGGGCTCCCTGTATTAAATCCGATTTCCCGCGACGGAACGTTTTCTGATTCTGTTGAGCTGGTCGCAGGTTTATGGTTCAAGGACGCGGACAAAATCATCTCGAGAGATCTGAGAGAACGAGGACTTTTGTACCGGCACGAAACGTGCGTGCACAATTATCCGCACGACTGGAGAAAAGGTACTCCTCTTATGAATTATCCGGTTGAAGGATGGTTTATTCGCACAACCGCGATAAAAGAACGCCTGATCGAGTTGAACAAGAAGATTCGTTGGCAGCCCTCCAGTATCGGAAAGGGGCGTTTTGGCGACTGGCTTGAAAACAATGTTGACTGGGCTCTGTCTCGCCGCAGATTCTGGGGAACGCCGCTGCCTATTTGGCGCTCAGATGTCGAGGGCTCATCACATATTGAGGTGATCGGCTCCATTGCTGAGTTGAGAGAAAAGTGTGGTGACGCAGTGCCGTCCAACGACGACGACGTGGATTTACACAGACCTTTCATCGACACGTTGACATGGCCGAGTCCAGACGGCGGAACGATGAGGCGCGTACCGGACCTGATCGATGTCTGGTTCGACTCAGGAGCAATGCCGTTTGCCCAGTGGCACTATCCTTTTGAAAACAAAGACATCTTCGAACAATCGTTTCCTGCTGATTTTATAGCAGAGGGGGTCGACCAGACACGTGGTTGGTTCTACACGCTTCATGCCATTGCTGCGCTGGTCATGGATGATCTGGCCTATCGGAATGTTGTTGTTAACGGATTGGTTCTGGATGAAAACGGGGAAAAGATGTCCAAGACCAAAGGTAACACGGTCGAGCCTTTCTCTGTTATCAACAAGCATGGTGTGGATGCAGTCCGGTGGTACATGATGAGTAATTCGCCTCCCTGGGAGAACCTCCGTTTTTCCGAAAGGGGAATCACAGACGTGAAGCGGAAATTCTTCAGTACGATTGCCAATGTGTATACGTTTTTCGCCACCTATGCAAATATCGATGGATTTCCGGGCAAAGGTGTAATTCCTGCATTTCAGGATCGCCCCGAAATGGACCGATGGATTCTGAGCCGACTGGGTACGACTGTCGAAGACACCGGGCGCTCACTGGAAGAATACAATCCGACAAAGGCAGCGCGGGCCGTGGAGAGTTTTGTAGAGGAACTTTCGAATTGGTACATTCGCAGGAGTCGTCGCAGGTTCTGGGTTTCAGCAGACGGAGATACCAACGATAAATGGAGTGCCTTTGCCACCGTTTCTGAATGCCTGATAATCGTTGCTAAACTCATGGCTCCGATAGCCCCATTTTACAGTGACCATCTCTACCGGTCATTGGCCGCAGTCTCAGGAGAGGACAATACAGCGTCTGTTCACCTTGCTCGTTTCCCAGAAGCCTCTGACTTTGCGGACTATGCGGATCCCGAGCTTGAGCACCGTATGGGCCTCGCGAGGACGGTTTCTTCCATTGTGCTGGCTCTCAGGAATGAAGCGTCATTAAATGTCCGTCAGCCGCTGGCGAGAATACTTCTAGTGACGAATGAGCATGTCGATGAAGGGTCCATAAGTCGTGTGCGGTCCATCATCCTCGACGAGGTCAACGTACACGATATCGAATTTGTATCCGGGGCGAGCAGCGTTGTAAAAAGGACTGCGAAAGCTAATTTTAAGACCCTCGGCAGGCGACTGGGAAAACAGATGAAGGAGGCTGCGATGGCCATTCGGAAATTATCTCCCGATCAAATCGATTCATTCTTGCGTGACGACCGAATAAGCATCTCCATTGGTAATTCTGAGGTATTGTTTGATCGAAATGACATCGAAATTGTGAGTGAGGGAATTGATGAGTGGCTTGTTGGTCAGGACGGATCTGTAACAGTCGCATTGGATACGGAAGTCACTGATGCCCTCCGGGAGGAAGGATTCGCACGAGAGACGGTGAACCGGATTCAAAACATGAGAAAGACTGCCGAATACGATGTCACGGATAGAATTCGGGTATCGATTAGCGGATCCGAGTTCATCTTGAGTGCAGTCCGGGCTCACGAGAAATGGATTAGGAACGAGACTCTTGCCTCGGAGTTAAACTTCGTCTCAGATCCAGAAGGAGATCTTGTTTCAAAGTTCGAGATCGACTCCGAAAATCTTGTGCTTGGTGTTCACCGTCTATAGCGGTCGAACACCACTCGTTTTTACTGGCATGATGAACCACGTACCTTTTACGCTTGATGGTGGACAACACAAATACAAGTGATCTCGGCGAGAATCCTGTCGCTCCCACAACGCCCTTCAATGACGCTGAACTGGCTCACTTTAAGGGCCTCGTTGATAAGAAACGTGCTGCTGCACGTGAAGATGTTGTTGGCTTAAAAGGCCAGGTTTCAGACGCGCATGAACAGGCAGAGAACGATACCGCATACAGCTTTCATATGGCAGATGCTGGCACAGATGCAATGGATCGGGAAAAACTTTTCCTGATGATAGCTCGTCAGCAGAAATATATCGGATACCTCGACAGGGCCCTGGACAGGATCGACAACAAAACATATGGTGTCTGTAAGGTGACGGGGAATGCGATCTCAAAAGATCGATTAGAAGCCGTCCCGCATACAGAGATTTCGATCGAAGCCAAACTTCAGCAGAAAAAGTAGGCGTCGGTGTCCGAATCTGAACCAGAAAAGGAATTCCTGCTCAGGGATAACATTTCCGACTCGCACGTGAACACGGAAATGAAAGCAAACGCATTATCTGAGAGCCGTTCTACGGGCATTCCGCTTTATGCTTTTGTTCTGTTTGTAATAGTGGTAGATCAGCTGACCAAGTGGATTGTGCTCAAGAATATGTACAAGCACCAGTCGATCGATTTGTTAGGGGACTGGTTGAAATTCACGTTCACGGAAAATCCTGGCATGGCGTTTGGCATCGAGTACGGGTATCCCGGTTTGATCAGTGTGGTATCGATTGCCGCCACAGTTATGATTCTCGTTTATGCGTACAAAGTCAGTCGATTCTACCGACCTTATTCGATCAGTCTTGGATTTGTATTGGGTGGTGCCCTGGGAAATATTATCGACCGTGTATTTTACGGAATGATCCTGTATGGCGAGCCGGTTCTTCAAGGGAAAGTAGTAGACTTCATTCACGTAAACGTCTGGAGAGGAACTGTAAGCGAAGGAATTCCTTTTTTAGGCGGAAAATTTCTCGCTTTATTTCCTATCTGGAATGTGGCCGATATGGCGATCGTACTGGGAGTCGTGGGGATCCTGTTTTTTCAGAAACGGTTCCATGACCGCGTTGACGAGTTGAATAACGATCCGGATGAGAGTGCGATAAACAGAAGCAACACAAACGACTCCAGCGCTTCGGAAGCAGATAAACAAGCCGAAGTTATTACCACGTCACCTTTGCAGCAAGAGTAAAAACGCGCGGAAGAAGCGGTCGGTCGGTTCTGTTCAAAAATCCGGACGCGGAGCTTGCACCGGCTCCGTAGTAGGAGTTTTCGTCGAGTTCGAACCTCCACTCAGATACGTTCTGAGTGTTGAGAACGTTCACCATATCGGCCCTGACCTGAATCCCGAATTTATTGAAAGGGAACGTGTAGGCGACTGTGAAATCGAGTTGGTGAGTTGCGGGTAAATGGTGCCCGTCGGGGTTTGTCAGATCGTAACGATCAATCTGATTTTCGATTCGTGTCGCAGCAGAGCTCGATACGCCGTTGGCCTGCAACTGCTTAATGAGCGATTCTACATCATTCAGATGACTCCCCAGGAAGTCGTAATACGCCTGTCGATAGCCCCACGTGCGGCCGAAAATGCTTTTCCATCGCGTTGAGAAAATCATATGCGGGATCGGCACGATATCAATAGCTGCTTCGATCCTGTGGGGTTCATTCCACGGCACGGAAACCATCTGGTTGTTGAAAAGGCCTTGTACTACCCGCTCACTCTGGGAATAATCGTACCTCAAACTCACGTTGCCCACCCCAATAGATCGGTCAGCAACGACTCCGAAACCGTAAGCCCGGCCGGACGTGGAGTTAAGAAACTCAGATTGTGACTCGGCTTGTTGAATCGGGCCCGGTGCCGATACGTATTCCGCAGAATAATCAAGCGTGAGAAGGTGATACAGTTTTTTGTAATGGGCTTCCAGCCTGAACGTCCAGAGAGAAGAAGGTGAGACCATCACCTCGGCGGCAAGATGTCCGGCCTGCGCTGGTTCAACAGAATAGTCTGTCGCCATCCAGAATCGGGTCGAGCGGACAAACGTCCGAGGAGAGCGGCTGCTGATATCAAACTGACTTACGTACTGGCGATAAATCCCCGTAGCAACGTATAAAGCGATGTCACCGAATACCGTAGACTTCCAATCGAACCGGGCGGACAGGCGCGGTTCTGCATAAACGGTCTGCCGCGCTCCAACATATGTAAATCTCGCACCCGCTTCGATAACCGTATTTGATCCGACCTCGATTCGGTCTTGGACAAATGTGGCCAGGCGCGGTTCAGTTGATTCATACCTGAGTGGTATCAGTTGCGTCCCGGCTACTACAAACTTGGTAGCAGTCACTATCAGTTCAGTTCCAAAGTCCAAAAAATGACCATGCCCCGGGTTGTAGTGCAATTTCCCTTCCAGGCCAAGTTCGAAAATTCGGTTCCCGTCATCTTCGGATGTTGAGAGAGCAATTGAGTCTGGCGCGACAAAATCGTGGGACAATCTGTAATAACTGCCTCGCATCTTGAGGCTTCCTGTTGTCCTGTTATTCATCACGCTGCTGTACGTAGCCTGTGCGGCTCCGCTTTGCCAGCTATAGATGTCTCGGTACGTCTCCAGATCAGTCGCAGGCGCGGGGGTGAAAGGGTCGTCTGAGTTGTTCTCATTCAAGAGACCAGACGGGCTCAAATCGTTGCCAAGACTCGAAGTGCCCCAATAGCTTGACACTGAAAGCGTTTTAAAGCCATTGAATCTTATTTTTAAAGCGTTGTGCCAGTCGAAGAATTGAACACTTGCCTCGCCGGTAGGCGGTAAATCAGCGAACGGAGAGTTCTGATCTGCAAAAGCAGAGAGTAAAAACGTGTCAATCGTATTCCAATTGGCCAGTAACGTTTGTAGAGATTTGGGAGCACCGATATCCCAGGTGCCGATCCGGGCTGCTGTCATAAACGTCCCATCAGGGCCATATTTTTCTCCCCAATGTGCGTTGAATCTGCCGTTAGTTGAAATGGGATCGACCTGGACCACAAATTGATTTCTGCCTCCTACAGTTCCGGACGGATGCGGCTGTGAAAGATCGTGTTCTGCCGAGATCACACCCGATAACTGGCTGCCTCGACTGGCATTAAATCCGGCCTTGTGAACCGTAATAGATTTCAAGGCAAATGGCGAAAACGGTCCGATAAACGCCGCCACGTTTAATGGCATAAAAACCGGCACACCATCCAGTTGATATTGGAGCTCTCCCATCCCGCCGCCCTGTATATGTACATCGGCGTTGGCATCATTAACCCTCACTCCAGGCATAGCATCGATGCTTCTGAGCACCGCGAGAGTCCCGATGTCCATATTTCTCACCACCTCTTCCTGATCCGCGACGCTAAGTCCCAGGCGGGAAGAAGGCCTCACAGCCATTCCGTTAACTATGGCCAGGTCCATGGGAGTCACCATGGCGTTTAAGTGGACGACCATTCTTTCATCGCCACCGGGAGAGATGTTAATGAGGCTGTCTCTGGGGGCGTATCCCACATGGTGAACGCGCATCAGGTATGAACCTGGAAGAATTTTTTCAAACTGAAAGATGCCCTCATCATTTGCCATCCGGCCACGGCTGTCCACCGACGCATACAGTTTTACTTCGGCATGAGGTATCGGCTGACCAGATTGGGTCTCTACGACCAGTCCCAGCAAATTTCCATACTGTGGTTCTCCCTGGACTGCCATCCGGATTGTATACGTTCCGGTCTGTTGGATTTCATAAACGAGTCCTGTTCCACTCAGGACACACCGCAGTATTTCATTAAAGTCAGCATCCTGAGTAACGCAAAAAACCCGCTTCCCGGAGACGAGAAGCGGGTCCCATGCCAAAGGAACTGAATACCGGTCGCGGAGCTCCAGTAACACATCGGAGACCGTTCGTCCCTGGGCGGTAATCTCAAAAAGGGTTTGCCCCGTCTCTTGAGCATGTGTTCGCTGCGCTGACAATCCACCTGTACTCAATAATATGAACACAAGCCCAATGACGACTTTTATTGTCGACGTTTTCCGATTAGCGGAGATCGTCATATCCCTCAATGAATTTCGGGTCTGTCTGGCTGAGCTTAAAGAATTGCCAACTGCACAAATTGTTACGCGAGAACTCGTAAATCCCAATAAATATACGATTTACGTTCTGAAACGAAAAGGGAATAAGACATTAGTATCGCTGTGTAAACAGGCCCTAATTCAGAAAGAACTCGTACCCGCCGGCGATTTTGCGGTATCGGATATTAACCGCGGCAGACATGTCAATGAGTACGTCTTCGAT
>SMXK01000131.1 GCA_004356265.1 Bacteroidota bacterium | reverse complement strand
TGGCACCGAAAATCCGTGATCGGAGTGGTGTTCCATGAGCATCGTGGTACTGAGCGAGGGCCTCGACCTTCAGGCGGGCGATATCTACTGACGAGGGGCATTCCGACACGCATGCTTTACATTCGAGGCATAAATCCATCGTGTCGTGCAACCGTTTGCTACTCAGGCCGCCAACCACATTTCCAGTTATCGCCGCCCGTAATGCGTTCGCTCTGCCCCTTGTTGAGTGTTCTTCCTCACGTGTGGCTTGAAAACTCGGACACATCACACCGCCGGATAATTTCCGACAGACGCCAGCACCGTTACACATCTCGACTGCGCGGTCAAACCCCTGTTCCTCAGAAAAATCAAGATGCAGGTCGGGCAACGACGAGGTATATCCATCTCCAAATCGAAGATTTTCAGTCATCGGCCCGGCGTTTACAATATTACCCGGATTCAGGAGGTTTTGGGGGTCGAAGATAGATTTAACGTCAGAGTACAGGCCGTATAATTCGTCGCCAAAGAAGGCTTTGTTGAATGCACTTCTCGATCGCCCGTCGCCATGTTCGCTCGACAGCGCGCCACCATTTCCGTGGAGAAGTTCTATCGCGAACGACGTGATTTCGGGCATCATGGCCACTTCACGGGCCGACTTTGTATTGATCAATGGACGGATATGCACACATCCGGCGCTGGCATGGGCGTAATAGGCTACTCGCAGGCCCAAGCCCTTGCAAAACCGTTCTATTTCGGTGACGTAATGCGCCAGATGTTCTTTCGGAACGGCCGCATCTTCGATGAAAGGAATCGGTTTGTGATCTCCTTTTTTGCTCATTAAGAAACCTAAGCCCATTTTCCGGACTTGCCACACAACATCTTGGGCCGAGGGATCCATCACTTTCACAACGCTTCCGGCACCGGCCTTCGAGCTGGCCAGGAGCATCTTCAGACTGTCAATTTTGTCCTCAATTTCGGATTCTGATTGACCAAAATACTCAGTAATTAATACACACTCGGGCTGAGCGTCGACAAACGACTCCAACTTCCGGCGCCACAACGGCGAGTCGCGGCACAACGACATTCCCATGCCGTCCAACAACTCAACTGCGGACGGGTCAGTCTCGAGAATAAGGGAAACGGCTGAAAGAGCGACCGAGAGGTTGTCGAAATGAACGACGGCAATACCCGTAAAAGTGGGCAAGGGAACCAGATCGAGAGTCACATTCTCAATCACCGCGAGTGTTCCTTCTGCGCCGCAAACAAGCCGAGCGAGATTAAAGTCGTCGGGCTGAGGGATCAGGAAATTTGCGCTCCCGGGTAATAATCTTTCGAGGTTGTAACCACCACACCGCCTCCAATGCCTGGGCGTGTTCTCACTCACAATGCGGGAAGATTCCGGAGCCGACAGAAGTGTTTTTATCTTGGACTGAATACTAGCTTGAAACGTCCCATTCGGAACCGGCCGGGTGAGCGAGTCGGGTCCGAGTGTGCCGCGAGTGCCGTCGGAAAATATCACATCCATCTGCCGGACATGATCCGCCGTCATTCCGTACAAGATGGAGTGGGCACCGGTCGAATTATTGGAAACCACCCCGCCCATCACAGCCCTGTTCGCACTCGCTGGATCCGGCCCAAATTGAAGACCATATTCAGCCAAACGACCGTTCAGGGAGCCCAATACGACCCCCGGTTCTACCCGAACCGTCTTCTCTTCCGGATTGATCTCTAACACACCGTCCAGATGTGTCGTAAAATCAATGACGATCGCCTCGTTTACAGCTTGTCCGGCAAGACTGCTTCCGGAGCCGCGGGCAAGCAGCGGGACGCCGAAAGCACGGGCCTCCTCGACCACGGCATGTACGTCCTCCAGAGATTTTGGAATAACCACACCGAGGGGTTGAACCTGATAGATGCTCGCATCTGTGCTGTAAAAAAGGCGGCTGTAGTCGTCGGTACGAACATCTCCGACGACCTTTTTCTCAAGTGAATTGAGACACGCCCTGACGGCGGAATCCCTCATGCATCTATCTGAATCTGATTCTATGCAGAATTTTTTAACGACGGGTGCAGATTAGGACTGGTAATGTTCTTTTCCCAATTTGAAATTGACATATTCGGTGTGTGAACTCAATTTCTCTGCTATCTTTCTAAGATTAGAATTGAAATTGACGTATCACACGAATATAGCGGTGAGCTCATGCCGGAAATCGCTGGTTATAACCTTCATTCAATAGAAACCGGGCAGTTTGCCCTCGACGGTGGGTCGATGTTCGGTATCGTCCCGAAAGTAATGTGGGAAACCCGGTTCACACCGGACAATAAAAATCGGATCCCGATGCATATGCGGTGCCTGCTTCTTGAAGGGCACGGCCAGCTGATATTGATCGACAACGGAATCGGAGACAAATACACCGAGAAGTTCGGCTCAATGTTCGCCATCGACCACTCCGAGATGAACCTCTCAAACAGCCTGAGGAAGCTTGGTTTTAACTTTTCAGATATCACAGACGTAATTCTTACGCACCTTCATTTTGATCATTGCGGGGGCAGTACGGTCCGGTCAGGTGACTCGCTTAACATCGCCTTTCCAGACGCGACCTTCCACGTCCAGAAGGATCATTGGGACTGGGCTTGTATGTCAAATGTGAGGGAAAAAGCGTCCTTTCTCTCAGAAAACCTGGACCCACTCGGGGAATCCGGTCAACTTCGACTGATCGAGGGAGATACACAACTTTTTCCAGGCGTCGAGTTAATCTGTGTAGACGGGCATACGAAGTCGATGCAGCTCGTCAAGGTGCAAGATGATCAGAGGACACTTTTATTTGCCGCCGATTTATTACCTACTTCGGCCCATCTGCCTCCCCCCTGGAATATGTCATACGATTTGTGGCCGATGACCACGATAGAAGAAAAAGCTCGGATTTTAGAGCAAGCGGTTACAGAAAACTGGACGATTTTCTTTGAGCACGACGCACACACCGCGATCGCCGAGGTATCAGCATCTGAGCGAGGACCAGGAATCTTAAATCCCCGGACTCTCTCCGAACTGTAAATAATCGTGGGGCCTAATCTGCCAACCTAACGATAAGACCTGCCTGCCCGGACACAGTCCCGTCGGGTGTTCTTACCGTGACCAGATAGGTGACCCCGGATTCGTATACGTCAAGCTTACTGACCTCTGACGTAAGCCTGTGTGTATAAACGTGTTCACCAGTTTCATAATAGATAGAAACCAGGCTGCCCGCGGCAACTGGGCCATCCAACTCAACGAAACCAACCACCTCGCGCCCATCATTGTCGAGTTGGTTAAAAGAAATCGGCCAGTCCCGAAATGGCCTCGCTCCGGGTGCTGATGGATCTACCCAGCGCGGCCAGGCCTCGAAAGAAATATCTCTTGATTCACGTCGAATCCGAATAATGCCGTACCCCGGCACCCGATCGTTGAGGGCGGCAGGCTCGATGCCCGCGTGTTCCGGATTCGCAGCCGCGTGGACGGTCATTTTGTTTCCAAATCCGTCTGTAAACTCACCCGTGTACCAGGACGACCCGGCCACCCGGTTCGCCCCTTCAATGGGCGGAAACCATCGGCGTGGCCAGATATTGGCTATCGAAGGCACTACAAATCCGTATCCGGCATCGTTCCAGTTCTCTATACCGTACTGTACTACACTGCCCAGATGTTGATCGCCAACAACGTGAAATGCCCGTGCCCGCCGCATTATGGTCAATGCTCTGTCGCGCCCTGTGCTCGGCCACCCACCAGAATCCATATCCGCAGCTAGTTTATCACCTTTTACCACTTCCCCGGCCTGGGGTAATGGCAGACTCGGAATGGAAGCGCCGCTGGTTTCGCCTTCGGGAATGGTCGCGACATTGTTAAATACCGTCTGTGACAAGACCACTTTCATCCAGGTATCGTTCTTCCACTCCTGAGCCCAGCTGTCGAGAAAGTCCAATTGACGTTTGCCCAGGAGTACAAAATCCTCGCTATCGGCCTCTTTGGCTGCATCAAAGGATGGGTTTTGCGGCCAGCCATTCCAGACTTCTGCATCCGGAATCCTTGACCGGGGAGCTGTTTTAAACATCCTGTCGGCCACTATCCCGAAACTGATGCCTCCGTATGTCATGTCGGTATAATAGACCGAAATATCCTGCAGAATCGGAGACGGATCGAAAGCGTCCGGAAGATGTGAGGTCTGCGTCCTGTGAACCGCATTTACGAAATCGGGCGCCATGATGTAGCCCCCGTTGTCTGAGGAAGGTGAGTAATCTCCGACCGCGGCCTTCCCGCCTTCTCCCCAGATATTTCCGTGATACACGTCGTGATCATCTGGAATGGTTACTGTCGGGCGATCCCGCATGAGGTCCCCAAACGCCCAGACAAACCGGTACCAGTGATACATATAGTCGAGGATGGCCTCATCGGTCGGTGCTCTCACGATTCCGCCGATGCCCCCCTCGTAGATTTGATCTCCAGCGAAAAAGAGCATATCAGGGTCGTGCCATTCCACCGCCGAAGATGTTTCGGCATGAGGATACCAGATGTGATTATGCGTCCACGACCCATCACCCCCGGAAACGTTTTGACAGTTGAGGGCACCCAGCACGAATTCCGACGGATTCGCCGGTACCGAACGGATAATTCCTTCGTAGTAATACGGAATCGTCGAGCCACCCTCAAGCAGATCATATCCAACGCGGTATCGCACACGTCCGCGATCGTCGGACCAACCCTCGACTCTGAACGACGACGTAAACCCATTCGGGTGTATGGGTGAAGATCCAACAGGCTCCCAGCGGTTGTCTGTAAACAGTTCCAAAGTCGCTTTCTGTGTGTCGTCAGACCCGATCGGTCCGAGCTGGGCCGTCATTTTCAGGATGTTATCGCTCAGCGTGTACTGAACGCCCATGACCGGGCCGAACGTCCGCTCGGGAGAATCAACCAGTTTCGAACCTGACATTTCCCAGTCCTGAAACCAGTATCCAGGTGTTTCGTGTGACGCATAATCAAACCCTTCAGGGTCCGCCCCGGAAAGGGTTCCGCTACGGTCAACATCTGGACTTCGGTGCGATACGAGTGCGACAGTACCGCTCAGATAGTGGGCCGGAATATTGTGAAAAACAGCACGCGCGAGTCTTTCACCAGTCTCAGGGTTAACAGCCGACACGTCCAGTGTATATCCGCCCGCTGCGGACGCCGCGCCCGTCACTGCGGCCGACGGTACAGCGATAAGAATCAATCTTACATCACGTATCAGCGCCCGTCCCTCCTCCTCGGTTGATGCGATAATCTCCGGCCAGTCAGACGTTGTGTAGTCGCTTCGAGAGCCGTTTTTTGAGTTGGGATTTTCATTGTCCCGCAAAATAATACGGCCAGTGCCATCCATTCCCACAAACAATCCGCCCCCCCTCGAGGACCAGTGATGCACGAGAACTGATATCCGGAAATCGATATCCGGTCCGCCGGCGCCAAGCAGAAATCCGGTCCATGTATGTTCGTCAGACTGAGTCTTACCACTCACCGACCCTGTTCTGACGGCCATGGTAAATGTGCCTTCTTCTCCAGACAGATATTTTGATAACAGATGAACCGTACGCATGGGCTTGGCCTGCCGCCCTTCATCGGTCGTGAGGCGTCCATCTTTCAGTTCCCAGTCAAGTAGGCGGTTCGCAAAATAGTCCGGGCCTATCCAGGTACGGTCCGGACTGCCGGCAAATTGACTCCGGAATTCATTCTCAAGTGGTGTGCAGGAGCTGACAGCCAGTAGAACCGCAAAAATGCCTAATCGATGTGCGTGCATATGCAAAGTGTGCCTTGCTTTATAAAAAAGTGATTCGGCCCCCGCGATGAATCCGGGCCCGACTTCCGTCTACAATCTTATCGAAGGCATCCTGGTCAACCGACAATACAGGGAACGATGCATCGTACATCTCGTCGGCAACGATCGAAGCCAGGGCGAGAAACGCGTCGACCTCGGTTGTAATAATACCGGCCGGAGCAACACGTGCCCGCACGGCTTCAATCAGGATGGAAGTCGTCGTGCTCGAGCCCCGCGTGAACGGAATGGCCAGGATACATCCGGCGCCCATAACGCCCGACAGTGGATGTCGGCGGTCGATAATTTCGCCCGTCGCCTGGTCAAAGCCTCCCCAGAAACTGAGCGGCTCGTTGCTTTTCCGAATGGTAGCCGTGGCTGAACCATCTATAACGACTCGGCCTTGAATCTGCAGTTGATCATGCCTGTTTACCATCGAATCAGAATCCCCAGATCGATTCATCGCGTTCGATTCGACCCGCGACGGCAGAATCTATGCAGTCCTCCAGCGTCCCGAACGCCACGGCCGCATCCAGCAGACCCGGTGTATAATATGCGTATTTAGCCGAGTTCGTCATGATATGGCTGATCCTGTCAGGCAGCATGGGCGACGCGAGCGGGCATGTGTCGACCGTTATTCGCCCCCCGAATGCCTCCAGTGGTTCGAGCAGGCCCAGTTCGCCCGCAATCATGCGAACAGCCCGGCTGCATGTGACCAGAAACGTAACGCCATCGTGTCTCTTTTTGCCTCGAAGCATCGGGGCAAGTGTTTTAAATTCCGTGATGGAGAAATGCGGGCTTCCGAGAATCACCATATCCAACGTACTGTTCGTAGCCGTGGTGAGATCTCTGTATGCAGCCCGGATATCGTCCATTGTGATCGGAATCGAGACAAGTGGATCCCGATTATGAAATGCTTCTTCCAGTGAAGAAGCCTCCGGTGTGTGACCAACAAGATGGTACAGTGCGATTGCCCCGGAAGACGCTGCCCCGGCGCATATCGCTTTGTGCCGGTCCTCACTCACAGACGCCTCGATGCCGGATACAACAGGCACACCATCGGGATCATGTTTGCCAAGTAAGTGACCCAGAACCGGGTAGAATGCATCGTTTTCCTGCAAGCTGACAGGTATGTTCGAAAGCTCGAAATGTGTTGTTCCACTTCTATTTTCCGTCAAATGAAGACCGCGGGCAGGCACACGGGCTGTGATCGCAGCGCAGATGTCCATCAAATCTGGATAGCGCTCGGTACGGGCGCCCAGTACCGAATTAAAAAAACAGATCGCATTAGACTCACCAGAGGCAATCTGTTCTCCAAAATCTGGTCGATGCTCCGTCTGATACGGAGCACATGTCCACGTGGGAAGGCAGCCCATAGAGACGTACGCCTTCATTTGACGGGCAGCATTGGCCGCGACGTCCGGCGGCACTGACCATTCTTCCCATCCGTGTTCGTCCACTCCCGACACGTTCAGCGTAGAGGGTACTCGAACTCTCGCGCCCATACTCGCAAGCTTTTCAGCGTACTCCATCGTCGCGATTCCCATGTATATCGGGGAATCCACGTGCGCCCGGGTGATGTCCATCATCTTGTCGACACGAAATACATCTGCCATCCGTACCAGAATTGACATGGCCATCCGGCCAGCTTCTCCCTGCTCGCCTTCCAGAAAAGAGCGGTCTGCCGCTGAAAGTGTTACGCTCACAGTTTCTACCTATTGCTGGTAGTCTCGATTTTCATGGGCATGGGTCCGGCCGGCATTCCGAGTTCAGCTTTTGAGGCCTCGACCATAGCACGAACGTCGCGAAGCAGCTGTTTTGCATCGAACACTACCCCGTTCTTGATTGTCCACTTTACCCCGCCAACCTTGTCCACTTCGCCGGTTTCGTCATTTAATTTCCAGGTCCCGGTTCCGTACAACACTTTCAAGTTTTCAAGTGGGTTCTCCGGGACAATCACGAGATCGGCTTTTTTCCCAACCTGAATTGAGCCAATCTGATCACCCAGTCCCGCTCCCTCAGCTCCCAGAATCGTGGCCGACCGGATTACCTCCAACGGATGGAACCCTGCCTCTCGCATGAGCTCCATTTCCTGGATATATCCGAATCCGTACAGATTATATATGTAACCGGAATCGCTTCCCAATGTGACCCGCCCGCCGCGGTTTTTATACTCATTGATAAACGTCATCCAGAGGCCGAAATTTTCTTTCCAGTCCATTTCGTTTTCGGTCGTCCAGTAAAACCAATACGAGCCGTGAGCCGCGCGGCTTGGACGATAGTAGTCCCACAAGGAGGGCATTGTGTAGATGGCATGCCACTCGTTACGGCTCTGTCGCATCAGGTCCCTGCTCGCCAGATAAGCGACAAACGTTGGATCAATATTGAAGTCCATGGCCAAAAGCGAGTCCATGACCATATTCCAATGATCACTGAATGGTGGAGCAGCCTGTTTCCACAACCGACCCGCCTCCCCAAACCGGTGTGCCTCGTTCTGGTAGTTGTAATCCAATGGATAATTCTGGATGACTTTGTCCTCGAATAAAGCTTCCGGCAAACCATACCAGTGTTCCATAGACATCAATCCTTTGCTCGCTGTATCCAGCACGTTCATTCTCGTAGCATTCAGCTGAGCATGATGTTCGGTCGAACGTAGACCCTGTATTGTAGCTTCATCGAGTGCGGCGTTCATGATTTCAGGGGGCGCACCAAAAAACTTAATTCCATCGGCCCCGCGAGTTTTCACCCATTTCACCCATTCTCGAGCGTCCTCCGGGGTTGTGATAGAGCGACCAAAGTCCTGCCCGAAGGATGGATAGGCTACGATTCTGGGCGAAGTGATTTCGTTGGCTTCAGATCGCCGTTTAAGCTCTACAATCCAATCAACGCCCGATGCACCCACTACGCGACTGGTCGTAATTCCGTGTGCAAGCCATAATTTCAATACATATTCAAGTGGAACACCTTGTCCGGATGCGCTCGTGTGGGGATGACCATGCATATCCACGAATCCCGGCAACACATACATTCCGTGTGCATCTATTTCCCTCGTCCCCGGCTCCGGACGCCTTTGGGGGTCGATCGGCAAACCGGGGTTCCCGACAACCCGGATCTCAACAATCCGATCATTCTCAATCACAATGTCGACCGGCCCTATCGGGGGAGCCCCCGAACCTTCGATCATGGTCGCTCCTCGTATGACCAGGCGATCGAATGGCCCTTCGCCGTCACTCGGTCCCAGCTCACTCGGATCTTGAGCAAAAGCTACGGGCGCGAAAGCCAAAGAGGTGAAAACCGCGAAGGCGGAAATCAGGACCAGAAACAGTATTCCTGTTAATCTATTCATGGATAAGTCTGGTGATGTCGTGGGAATTAGAACTGTGACGGGGCTCGCCGCCTTTCAATCTAATGATTTCTTTGTCTAAAATGAGTTAGAGAAATGACTTAGAGAGTAGTAACTCTACCCATCGATTCACAGAAGACGATTTCATATTATGGGTCATGAGCACCATTCAGACTGATACACTGGCCGAGGAATCTAACGGCACCACAAGCGACCTGACAAACAGCGAGCTGGTTGAGCTGTTGCAGCGGTACACGGAAGAACTTGAGACTGTTCGGAACGAACGCGCTAATGCGTTGCGAGCGTTCGGGGATAGTCAGAAACAATTGGTGTCAACGCAGGTCCGCGCCGAAATCGGGACTTGGGAGCGCTGGGCCGGCTCTGATAGGGTCTTCTTATCCGACCAGAGTTTCCGGATGCTCGGTTATGAACCGGGCGAGCTTGAATCGAACCTCACCGTGCTTAAAGAAATTATTCACCCGGACGACAGGGTTCGAGTTCTTCGGTCCCTCCGAGAGGCAGAAACATCGTCCCACGGGGACGTAATTTATTTTCGCATTTGCAGAAAAGATGGCGAATCTCGCCGAATTCGATGCGAGTTTGTGGTGACCGATGACGCGGAAGGAAATCCGTGGAAAATGAGCGGTGTCATCCAGGATCTGACAGAATTGGAGTTGCCGATTAATTCGGACGTTTCGGAGTTGGATGTGGCCATAGCCGCAGAATTTTGCCCCTTTTTCATCGTTTACTGCGACCTGGAAGGAACCCTAAAGTACATCAACAGGACCATGATTGAGGACTTTCCGTCCATGAAAGTCGGGCGGTCCATTTTTGATTTCACCACGAACTCAACGACCCAAGTTCGAGCGGCCATGGAGCGTATCAAGGCAACCTCCCAACCCTGTGAGTTTTCATTTGACAGTGTATCTCAAGCGGGTGAAAATCGATCATTCTCAGCATGGATAGGCCCGGTCGTCAGACATAACAAGATTGAAGGATTTGTGCTTACGGTCCTCGGACGGAATGACTCAAGAGAAGTGATGCGTTCCGGTTTGTCGGAAAAATATGAGATACAGCCAGGCACAACCTTCCGGACGCAACGCAAACTCAATTTCGGGTACTGGGCCAAGAATTACGACACGGGCACAGCCTTATGGTCACCGGAAAAATTTCGCATCCTGGGTCTGGATTTTAATCCGGCGCTGGCGACCAGAGAAACACTCGCGAAACTCGTCGTCAAAGAGGACTTGGCCAGACTCGAACGAGCGGTTATTAAAGCGAGTGACAGCGGGGAAGGATTCGCCCTCGAATACAGGATAATCCGCCCGGATGGAAATGAACGAATAATCTACAGCACGGGCGAAATCGTATACAATCACTGGGGAGAGAAACTTCTTGTCGGTACACTGCAGGACATTACAGATCGAAAGTCATTGTCGACCAGTCTGCGGGATGCTGAATTGAAATACAGCGCACTGTTTCAGGAAATGAGCAGAACGCATGCGGACATGCTTCAGATTTCTCGCAAATTGTCCACTATTCAGGAGGAAGAACGAAGGCGATTGTCTCTGGAACTCCACGACGACGTTGGCGGACTGCTATCGGGAATACAAATATTGTTGCATCTTCATAACGACCAGGGAGAAAATGTCGAGCCCCGTCTCATAAAAATCTCAGAGCTTGTAGACGACATCATTGATCGAGTCGACAAGATGACACGCAAACTTCGACCCAGCTCTCTGGACCGACTTGGACTTAAATCAACTTTGCTGTCCCACTTCAGTGAATACGAATACATGTTCAAGGTTGATCTCGGTGTATCTGTGTTCATCCCGGACGAAAGTCTCATCAGCGAAGATGTCAAAATCGCTGCCTATCGAATCATTCAGGAAGCGCTGACAAACATGGCCCGGCACTCAGGTGTAAAAAAGGGTTCTGTTAAGGTGGAGCAAAGTTCGAATCGATTAGATATTCAGATCCGGGACGCTGGTATAGGCATAAATGATCATTTGGCAGGTCCGACCAGCCCTGGTATAGGAATTGACGGAAGGAAAGAACGCGCGCTGCTACTCGGTGGCACACTTGACATCATAAGTTCACCCGGGAATGGTACGATAGTTAATGCATCGTTTCCGATCTAAGCTGTATATCCGGCGTATCACCCGAAAAAGATAACGCCGTTTTTCACTACTCACTGATCCTCAGGAATATTTTATGGCGAGTGTCCTCCTGGTAGAAGACCATCCGATTGTTCGCGAAGGAATTCGGGCTTTCCTTACCCAAAAGACGCTACACGAAGTGATCGCCGAATGCGAGGATGGAGTGACCGCGCTGAAACTGGTTGCAAAACATCGACCTGACATAGTCATCGTTGATCTTCGGATTCCCCGGCTGGACGGACTCGAAGTTACTCGCAGAGTCGTTCAGAAATATCCTTCTACGAAAGTAGTAGTTCTGTCAATGTACTCGAGTGATTCTTACGTGGCCAGTGCGTTACGTCACGGTGCGCTTGCCTATGTATTGAAGAATTCAGACATCAGGGAGCTGAACGCTGCAATTGAGTCGGCTCTGGCAGGAAAACGATACCTGAGTAGCGCTCTTTCTCACTGGGACAGCCGTGAACCCGTACCTCAGGATCGGTATGAGCTGCTTACGACCCGGGAGCGAGAAATATTGCAGTACGCTGCCGAAGGTCACACGGCGGCGGATATATCTGGAATGTTAAATATTAGTATTCGTACCGTGGAAAAACACCGCTCTAATTTGATGCACAAGTTGGATATGAAAAATCACGCAGACGTAATCAGATATGCGCTACAGCGCGGTCTCGTTCCTCTTTCCGTGGATTGATTGCGCCTGTCAATTATGTTCAAGTTCCGATTGTGGCCTTGCCGGTTAATACTCTGTATTGGGCTGGCAGCGGCGTTCCAAACAGTGCTCGCGCAGAACGTAGCAACGGTCGGGGGTATTGTTTCCAGTGCAGAAACAGGCCTGCCTTTGCCTGGTGTGCACGTATTTTTTCAGGATTCTGATGATAAAACGACACAAGGTGTTGTTACAGACCTGAACGGTGAATACGCTTTTTCAACGACGGATCTCGGAGAGCGTTTATTAATGGCCCGGTACGTAGGCTATCGGACCCATCGCCAGACCATTCGCCTCCGGGCGAATACCATCAGTGTGGTGGATATTGTGCTGTATGAACTGCCGGTAGACCTTGGAAACGTCGTCGTCTCCGCGACCCGGGAGCGCCAATCCAGGGATGAAGTGGCCGCATCAATCGGCGTCGTGTCG
>SMXK01000130.1 GCA_004356265.1 Bacteroidota bacterium | reverse complement strand
CGTGGATCTCGGGGGCACCGTAACTGGTTACGGCGTGTTGCTTATCAACGGCGACTTGTCTATTGCACACGGCACTCCAAGGTGGGAAGGCTTGATCTTTGCGACAGGAGTTCACGCTGACAGAAGTGGCGACGGTTCTGAATTTAAAGGAACAGTAGATATTTACGGTGCCTTGATCCTGAGCACTACCCGTTACGATTTAGGAATTCCACGCGTCGGTGAATCGAGTACTCTCGACTTCTCAATCAACGGAGACGTCAATCTGATGTATAGTTCAGCGGCGCTCGCTCCGGTTGCCCAATTGATTCCAATGATGAAAACGCAACGGATCACAGTCGTCTTAGGTGATATCCGTGAAATAGCATCTCAGAGAACTGTAAACAACAGCTTCTCGAATTACACAACTGCCGGTGGTGGTGGTTGATTTTGCCAGGAACTCTAGCCACGTGAGTCGTCCAATTCACCTTTTCCCAACCCTGGAATGAGCAATCGTTCCAGGGTTCGTTGTATGTATCCGTTACCGCGACCCGCTCGATCTTATTTTCCCGATTGTTACAATCACAGGCGCCCAGAGTCGATACAGATGTATGCTACGATACCTAAACAACACTGACGTGGCCAAGAGCGCAGCGCCTAACCACAAAGGCCTAGAGCTGTAGAAATCGCTTCAGGCCTTTTTTATTAAATCCACAGGTGCCGGTTAATCTACCGAGACTGTACGAAGTGCTGCCGGCGTCATATGGCCACTACCGGTAACCACCGGCAGCGAAGAAATTGGCCCCATGAATGAGGACTGCATGGCCTCACGTAAACTCCCAAGTTCAATACTCTCGCCTGTGACTAACCCAGCCGCAACACCGCTATGAGCGTCGTGTCTTACGTAAAGAATACGCGGAATTAATTCCTGATCCACGTCAACTACTTGAAGTGTATTGGGGGTTTCGTCAGTCGTCTGTGGGACAACAGCGACCAAACCTACCATCATACCCACGATCAGAATTACACCGACCGCAGACGTCAGAAGAGCCATGTTACCCAGCCCGTTGGAGAGAACTTGAGACGATCGGTTCTTCCTGTCCAATTCCCCTGCCAGACGGACGCGGAGTTGTGCCTGCAGGCTTTTGGAAGCGCATTTGCACGCCCCGAACGAACAAAGCATATTACGCGTCAAGCATAGTTGGCGAACATGGGCCGCCAGATCAGCGTCTGTGGCAAGATACTCTTCAAACACAACGCGCACATCTGGATCCATCGTGCCATCTACATATTCGCAGAGTAGCTCGTCCAGCGCGTTGTCAACAGATTCTGGTCCTTCCGGGTAGTATCCTTCCTGCATAGGCATGGGTTATCCCCATTTTTAAGTCCGGTGACTACCCTGCTGTTCACGATATGTTCTCAAAAACAAGAAAGGGTCCACAGAAAAATCTGCAGACCCTTTCGAAAGTCGTCCGGATGTTCTCGACGCGTTTTTACTGAGTGTTGGTTACATAAATCTCCTTCAAGAGAATCTGAAGTTTTGTTCTGCCACGGTTAATACGACTTTTAACCGTACCCATCGGAAGGCCCGTGATTTCAGCAATTTCCTCGTAAGCAAGCTGCTGAACGTCACGTAACACGACAACTTCTCTGAACTCCTCAGGAATCTGACGCAAGGCTTCTTGTATAAAAAAGTCCTGAATCGTGCTTTCGGTGTGTTTATCCGGAGAAAACGTTTCGTCCGGAATTTCTACTTCGTACTCCTCATCGTCTCTGTTAACAGACTGAAGCGAATACAAACGACGCCTTTTGCGTTTTCTATACTCCGATCGCGCAAGGTTGCCGGCGATGGTATACAACCATGTAGAGAACTTGGCAATTCGGCGGTAAGAATGTCTGTTCCGGTAGACGCGCAGGAATGTCTCCTGAAGAAGGTCTTCACATTCCTTCATATCACCCAGGAAGCGGTAGATGTAGTTGGTCAGTGGATCTTTGTACCTGCTGACCAGAATATCAAACGCTTCGACAGTTCCCATCTGGAACTGCGACATCAGATCTTCGTCGGTCATAGCCGAAAGTGCACCAAAATGACGGTTGTTAGGATTAACTCCCGACAACTCGTGTTTTGAGCCTTTTACTTTAAGCGTCCGTTTCCGAAGCGTCCCTGTGTTATCTGTGTTTGCCATACCCATATTCAATTAGGCCTCGTTCCAATACTTGACGTTGCCCGGTTTATCTTCGTGCGAAAATTGACCGATTTGTTACATAAATACATTCAGGCGGCCTGCTGTGTTACTCGTATTCCCGCAAACATTTGCCCGAACATCAGATTTAGTATCAGTCTATCACTCCTATCGCTTCCCCCTTTTAATTCGTAGTCCGCAGTCAAAAGCGACGAAAACGCGTTTTTAATGCTATTCTCATCGAATCGACGAAGACTCGAAAGATACTCCTTTAAAAAGAACGGTGAAACTCCTATACCCCGTGACATCTCTTTTTCAGAGATTCTTAATTTTTGAAATTCAGACAATTGCCACAGCTTTATAAAAAAAGAGGTTAACACCGCCACGATCATGGTGCTCTCGCCCTTTGTGTTGGAAGACTGTTGCAACAACCGTTCCGCTATTATTATCGTGTCATTGTGGCGGAATTCTCCAACGGCACGTTGTAATTCGAATACATTTACGTCCCTCGTATGACCACTTGCCTGGACAACATCATCTGCTGTAATCGACGTTCTCTCTCCGGCAAAAGCGGACAACTTCTCCAGTTCAGCGGCAGCCTTCCGCAAGTCGCTGCCTACAAAATCAGACAACATCTGAATGGCCCGGGGCTCAATTTGAAGGCCCTTATCCTTGGCTAATCTTCCGATCCAACCCGGTACCTGTCGTGGATAAAGGGCCTTGAATTCGACGGCCACACCGTTCTTCTTTAAAGCCCGGTACGGATGAGCATTTGTATTAATCTTTCCGGAACAGATAAACAGCACAATCGCGGCGGGATTAGGTTTTTCCGCGTATGCCTGGAATAATTTATTATCGCTGAGTTTGTTGAAATCCCGGATAATGACCACCCGCCGTTCTGCCATCAATGGATACGACATGCAGATGCCCAGCACTGCTTTTGCATCCGCCTCCGCCCCGTACACGATATCCAGATTAAAATCACGCTCGTGTGACTGAAGCGCGGTTTCCAGCAGGAGCTGTTGCAACCGATCAATAAAGAATTGTTCTTGACCGTGCAGCAAATAAAATGGCGCAAAATTTTTGTGCGTAAATGCTGCTGTCAGATCGTCATATGATATTTGACGGGTTGCCAATTGTTAGCAAGTCTATTTCGATTACTGAGGGTTCTTCTTCTAAAGTAACGTTTCGAATTAACAGATTGGTATGCATTCCCAGCGAAATACACTCTTCTTACTGGCGAAATAGCATCCGGATTTCAGACAGCTGCATCGTGATGGCACGCAAAGTTTTTGCATCTCCCAGTGCAACTTGATACGTCCATTCGAGTAACGAGCACGACCGTTCATTCGCGGTGATAGATTCCTCCCAAAGGTCAGAATCGTCCGCTGGAAGATTTTGAACGTTTCTGGCGCGGGCATTCATGATTCGTACGAGCAGCGTATCTATGCTGGTTGCCTCCTCGGAAGCAAGTTTTTCAGCCACTTCATCCGACGAACGCTTAATTATATGCCTGAAGAATTTCTCTTCTGCCTGCAACATGTGTTCGTAGTGATCGCGAATTGACACGTCACCCGGAGGTCGTTCACCCAGAATCGAATCCGAAACCTTCCGGTAAAGTGGACGCTGAGCATCCAGCTCATCCACGAGATACAATAGTTGTTCCTTCAGCGACTGGATCTCGGAGCGCATCAACCGGCGACAGTGTCCGAAGAAGACGATGCTTCGGCGCCCGATCCATTGCCCGCAGCCTCAGCCGCAAGTGTTGCAAGAAATCCGGTGTCGCGCATGGAGTGACGATTGTTGGACGCCTGATAATCCCAGTCTGCAGAGAATTCCGGATTTTTCTGAGCTTTCAGATAATTCAACCGATCAGTCAGGTGATCTTTCGATACTAACAGACGCTCCAGACCAAATATCGCTTCCTCCCGGTCTTGAAATGTGAGATCGTATTCTTTAGACATCACAATCGCTTCTTCCGGGCACACTTCTTCGCAAAAGCCGCAATAAATACAGCGGAGCATATTGATTTCGAACCAGACCGGCTCGCGTTCTTTGGGCCCATCGATTTCCTGAGCCTCCATAGAAATGGCCATGGGTGGACACGCCCGCGCGCACAAATCGCAAGACACACAGCGTGCTTTCCCGTCTTCTTCCACGAGAACCGGTCGACCCCGGTAGCTATCCGGTGGATACCACTGTTCCTCCGGATACTGAAACGTGTAAAGTGGCTCTTTCCAGATTTTACTCGCGGACCATCCCAGGCCTTTGAAAATTTCAGGCAGGTACAATCGCTCCCAAAAATTCAGCGTCCGTTCGTTTTCTTTAGCGGTATTAAGCGGGGTTCCTGCCATTCTTGGTAAAGGCCGTTAAGGATGATTCGGAAAATAAGAAATATCAGGCCGATTATTACCTGCAACAGCGGTGATTCGAAATATCTTTTTATTTCGATTTGAAGACCAGCGTCAGCGGTACACCCTCAAATCCAAAGCTTTCCCTGATCCTGTTCTCAAGGAATCGCCGGTAGGACTCATTGATGCCTTTAGGATAGTTACAGAAAAAATTGAATACCGGCGGACTTTCTCTCACCTGGGTCATGTACTTAATTTTTACCCGATTCCCTCGATAAAGAGCCGGGTGATGCTGCTCGATGGCCGGTAATAGAGCGTCGTTCAACTTACTCGTTGACACACGTTGCTGCCGATTGAGATGGACCTGTACCGCTGTATCCAGCAGTTTGAACATGCGCTGTTTGGTTAGCGCCGAAGTGGTCACAATCGGCACATATTCAAGCGTTTTGAGTCGCTTCCGGATGGATCTCTCGACATCCCGGACCGTGTTTGTCTCCTTCGTTACCAGATCCCACTTGTTCATTCCAAGCACCAGACCTTTCTTGAGGCCTTCTGCGAGTTTGAACACACGAATATCCTGTGACTCCACTCCTTCTCTCGCATCAACAAGTAAAATTGCGACGTCGCATGACTCGATAGCGCGCTCGGTCCTTAGATAGGCATAGAATTCAACATTCTCGGTAATATTTCGCCGCTTCCGGAGCCCTGCGGTATCAACCAGAACCAGCTCCTGACCTTTATATTTCATGAATGAATCGACGGAGTCCCGGGTAGTACCTTCAATTTCTGTTACGATCGATCGATCAAATCCCAATAATCCATTGGTGAGCGATGATTTTCCGACGTTTGGACGTCCTACAATGGCAATTCGAATTCGATCATCTTCCGACTTTTCGACTTCTTTGGGCAATTTTTCCAGAACCGCGTCCAGGAAATCCCCGGTACCCATACCATTGATTGCGCTAATGGCGTACACCTCGCCGAGGCCGAGATCATAAAATGCTGCTGCTTCCCACCGGCGCTCGTTATTGTCTGCCTTATTCGCCAGGACAAGGACCGGTTTCCCCGACTTTCTTAATACCGAAGCCATTTCCTGATCGAGATCTGTCACACCGGTTGTGACATCGACCGTCAAAACCACCAGATCAGCCTCATCAAGTGCGATGTGAACCTGCTCTCGGATAGCGGCCTCAAACCGATCGTCCGAATTCTGAACAAATCCGCCCGTATCTACAATAGAAAACACCCGTCCGCCCCACTCAACCGAACCATATATCCGATCACGGGTGACTCCGGGCATATCATCAACAATCGATTGACGGTCTTCCGTGAACCGATTAAATATCGTTGATTTACCTACGTTTGGCCTACCGACTATCGCAACGAGCGGCATTTATCTGAGCTGTACATTTCTTAGAGGCGTTCCTTCCTCTCAATGTACAGCGCACGGAACAGCATATACGCCGTTTCGGCCGTCTCTGCGGTGAACCAATAGTTAATTCCGGCACCAATTGCCGCTCCGGCAATCGGAATGGCCTGGGCGACCTTCCGCCCAAGAATGTTTTTGGCGATTTCCCGGGGAAGATGTTTGGTTTGATCACGGTACGTTCCGCTCACGCGGCCTCGGTAATTCAGATCCCCGGCGAGGGCGGCGGCGGCTACGGATATTTCCCGTAACGCTTCGTTTTTACCTTCTCTGGATCCCGAAGATGCAACATTAAATATGGACAGGATTACGGGAGCGTACGATGGATCATCAAGCGGGAAACCGTATGACGCACCAATTTGCTGTATCAACCTCAAATTGATTCCGAACAGGAGTGGAATATCTGCGGCGATAAATACGGCACCGCCGAGACCCGTTCCACCCCCTTCGATCGCGGCCAGAAGTGTGTTTTCTGTAAACCAACTGCGAGCAAGCGGATCCAGGTCTTCAAGTGGTTGATCCCGAAGATCATCGACCTCTGAGACATCGATATCCAGACTTCGAGCGCGTGGAAGAAAGTCTTTTTTGTTGAATGTCCACCGGGACGCGTCGTTCAGCAGGCCCAGGAAGCCTGAAATCGCTGAATCAGCCTGATCCAGCAAGTCCGGTGTGATGATCTGCTTCACCACCCAGTCCATCGGCTGCATAGCCCAATTCATCGCTTGTGTGATCAGGGATGAATCACCGTGCTGCCACGATTCTATCTCCCGCTGCACATCTCTCTCATACTTGGTCAGACGCATTCGTTAAATCCTGTTTCAGAGTCGTTCGCGAATTTCTGGACGCGCAATATACCACGCCCCCCTACGATACCAATACAGCTCCGAAAATGCGACTTACGTCATCATGTGGTATTTCTTCAACAACCTGTACATGGTCGCTCGTCCGATACCGAGTTCAACAGCCGCCCGATCCACATTTCCATCACAAACCTGGTAGGCTTGTCGGACCGCGCGATGTTTCAATTCTTCCAGAGAGACTATTTCACCGTCATTCACATCTTCGTATGCAGGTGCGAAATCATCACCTGTTTCGCTCGGCGGTGTACTGGATACTGCGGCGGTTGGTTGCGGCTTATGTAATCGAAGCTCGGTTACAGGTTTGGCAGCCGGCCGATCCGCCCACGGCGTGATTGGATTGGTATTGTTCAACATCAGGTCCTGAACCTGAATTTGCTCGTGATCTGTGATCAGGATCGCCCGTTCGATGGCACTTTTTAACTCCCGAACATTACCTGGCCACGGATGCGCTTTAATAGCCTGCTGGGCTTCGAGCGAAATTTGTGTCTCTTTAAATTCTGGATTGTTATTCAGATACTCTCGGAAAAAGTAGTTGGCCAACATCAGGATATCGGAACCACGGTCTCGAAGTGGCGGAAGCGGAATCGGGAACTGATACAATCGGTAGTAAAGGTCTTCACGGAATTGACCCGCCCTGATCATGCTGATCACGTCGGCATTTGTAGCTGAAATAACACGAGCATCAAAGCTGATGGTATCATTGCCACCAACACGTGTCAGTTCACCTTCCTGAAGCGTACGTAACAATTTTGCCTGTAGATCGAGGTCCAGTTCGCCGATTTCGTCAAGAAAAATGGTCCCCTGATCAGCCGCCTCGAATTTTCCGATTTTCCGGGTGTGTGCTCCGGTGAAAGAGCCTTTCTCGTGGCCAAAAAACTCGCTCTCCATCAAATCCCGGGGTATTGCCGCGCAATTCACGACAACAAATGGCTTGCGGCGCCTGTCGGAATTGTAGTGGATAGCTCGAGCCACGAGTTCCTTTCCAGTCCCGCTTTCACCCTGAATAGCGATGGTCAGATCGCCCCGAATCGCTTTCTGAATAAGTCGATAGACCTGATTCATCGGCTCTGAATCGCCGATCAGTCCTTGCAATTTGTACTGGGACGCCACTTCACTCCGGAGGGCTTCGAGCTCTCTGGCCATCGATGCCTTTTCAATGGCATTTCGAACGACGGTATCCAGTTTCACGAGGTCGTCCTGACCTTTTGTGATGTAATCGTGTGCGCCCAATTTCATGGCCTCGACGGCCGTATCGATTACCCCTTGCGCCGACACCATAATGACGGGAATATTGGGTAGTTCTTTAAGAACTTTCTGGAGAACCTCAATTCCGTCCACACCGGGCATCATGATGTCGAGCAATATCACGTCGGGTTTTTCGGACAGTCTTTCTAATACAGCTTCGCCACGGTTAAATACCGTGACGTCGTAATTCGTATTTTTCGACAGACGATAGCTCAGCATTCGAGCATATTGGGTATCGTCGTCGACGACGAATATGCGATATTTCATGTTTTAACTCTGAAATGGATGGGACCATTCAGAGGGGGCGATAATATTCTTCCGGGGGATAAAGCGCTGACGAAGAACCAGTGCCAATCACTGTCATAATCGGGCATTCCGGAAGATTCTTTAACCCTCCGATCTGCGCCCGATTTAACTGGGCTTGTTATCACAGAAGCGCAATTCCGGTGCCGCCGATGGCGAAACAATAAAACGCGAAATAGTGCAGTTTCCCGCTCCGCACAAAGTTCAGGACCAGCTTGATGGCCACAATCCCTGACAAAAACGCGACAAAGGTTCCCAGCAAGAGGATCCCCCACGGAACGCTCGAGGTCGCGCTGAGCACTTCACCTGTTTTCAGGAGGGTAGCCCCAAGTACAACGGGTAAGAGCATCAGGAACGAGAAGTCTGCCGCTTTCCGGGCGTCTATGTTCAGGTAGATGGCTGTACAAATCGTCGAACCCGATCGGGATATGCCAGGAATCATTGCAACCGATTGCGCAACACCAATTAGCAAGGCCTTTACCGGTGTGATTTCGCCGTCAGGGTTTTTTCTTAGTCGAGTCAGAAGCAATAGTATTCCTGTCACAATCAACATAAAGGACGTGGCCTTTGGATCTGAAAAAAGGGCCTCCAAGTCGTCTTTGAATAACACGTATACGAGTCCGGTCGGAATCATTGTCAGCAGGATGAACAATGCCATACGGAATTCCTGGTTGTTGATCCATGCCTGTTGATACTGTGACGGGCGTATAGCGGCCGTGATGAACCCTCCAATCAACTTAACCAACTCCTTCCGATACACCACAATAATGCTGAGTGCAGTCCCGAAATGCACCAATACCTCAAACAAAATGCCGATTTCCGAGGCCTCTATTCCCAGAATATGTTTTCCGAGAACGAGGTGCCCTGACGAGGACACCGGCAGAAATTCTGTGAGTCCCTGCACCAATCCCAAGATGACTGATTCGATCCAGGTCATAAGGTGTTTGGATTATTTGAGAGATTGATCTTGTTTTGCATTCTTTGTATTGCAGTCATTTAAACCGATGGAATTCCGGGTTCAATCATTATGACCTCTTCCCTTTCAACGAGTACGCTTCCGGCAGGGCTTTTTCGTGGTTTTCGAACGAATTTTTTCTCGGTGAAAATAACTGGCACGTACGAACTGGTACGGGCTTTACTGTAGTACGCAGCAATAGCAGCCGCTTTTTCGACGATACGGCGTGGAGGTTTTACATTTTTTGCAGGTATTCGCAATATTACATGAGAACCAGCCACTCCTCTGGCGTGCAACCAGTAATCGTATTTCCTGGCCGCATGCAACGTAAGCTCGTCGTTTTGAGTGGCGTTCCGACCAACCCACACAATGTAGCCGCCACCGATATCAAACTGCCGGAATGGGACTTCGCTTCCCCCTGCCGCGCCGGAGCTGCTTAGCCACGCCAGATCGTCGGCATATTCTTTTTTGAATCGCACTACTTCATCTCGTGAGGTTAGACCGTCGATTTTCTCTTTCAATTTTGTTAGTCGATCAACTTCGGCGCGCGCGTTTTCGACCCTTTCTTTCGAAGTATCCCGTGACTGCCTGATCTTGCGGGCCCGTTGATAATATCGCTCGGCGTTCTGAATGGCGCCCAGAAGTGGATCTAGTTTGACGCTGACGACACCAGATCGGCATATTATATCGTCCAGTTCTACAACATCTGTTCCTGCTCCTACCGCGGATTGATTGGCCATGAGCAGGTGTCCGTATTTTTCATAGGTGTCTGCACGACTTGGCTTTGATAACTCCTCTGCCATTCGTTCATACCGCCGGGACGTCCGCGTAAGCCGCGATTCCACAGCCGCGATCAATGGTTTGAACAAACTCTCAAAGCCTGATTGCGACAACACGCGTCGTACAAAATAAACAACCGCCTCATTCATCGTTGGAAACAGTTTTACATCCTCTTCCGATTTTGAACGAAGCTCGATCGCTGCGATGCCGGTAACCATGTCGCCACGGGCATACACCCTCGGAGATGCTTGTTCAAATGACTCAATTACAGACAACATGCTCCCGAAAAGCTTGTCTGAGTCCGGTTCATCGGTGTTCTTCCCGCCTGCCAGAAATACCACCTCTTCTGCCAGAGTTCGGTCAAAAAGACTGACCGCTCGCTTCAAACGCACGGCCGACAATCCTGAAAAAACGTCCATTCGAGACCGCAGATCAGCGACGGAATCCGGGATTTGTGCAGACCGCGGTTGCGGCGGCCGTACTCCTATCTCGGTGCCGACTTCCCGAAATCGATCGGAAACCGTACCGTCAGCTCCCACCAGATACACATTCGATCGTGACCCCATAAAATCTATGCGGATTGTGCGATCGTTGCTCAAAACCATTGTGATCTGCCTGTCGGCGTCAGCAATCAAGATCGAAATTATTCTGGAGCCAACCACACGAGGAAATATGGAACGAGTGTTCCTGCGGGCCCGGTTTTGACCGCTGTATTCAAAAACGAATTGAAACGGCGCTCGAGTAGCTATTCTGATCGAGTGGATCTCGGTTTCGCTCAGAGAAACCACGATGGTCAGTTCTCCCTTCGACTGAGAATAAACCTGTTCTATGGTGCTCCCTGACAGCGTTTCCTGCCACTCGCGGACAAGTGTTCTGAGAGTGAAGTAGTTGGCAAGCAACGTACACAGCCTTCGGTCTATTTTTTCTTCGCCGTCTTGCGGGCGACGGTTCGAGATTCCTGATATGCCGACAATATCCAGATTGCGGCCCAGCCACCGGCAACCAGATACCAACTTCCGACCAGAAGCAGGATAAGGTTGATGGCGTAAATGGTGTGATAGAACCAGGTCGGAGTCGAGTCAGATTTTTGTGCCGCAACCTGGGATAATCCACTTGAAAGCGCTACAATCTTGAGTAGCAGTAGCAAGGGTGTGTAAATGACTATGGCCCAATACGCCAAGGTGTTATCGAAAAAAAGCCAGATCGCTATCAGCGCCGTGATTGCGATGTCGAGAAGTACGTTTTTCAGCCAGTCCATGAATTCCATCGTTAACATTGGGACGGAAAGGTACGCCACATGAATGAGGATCGCTTGGATCATCCATATTCAGTACGTACACGTTAATCGAGTTTATTCGCAATGTGCCACAGCCCAATATCTGGTAATGGGGATTATTTACGCACGGCGACTATCTCATGTTTTATCTGGATTCTGAGCGTCACGTCATGTTTCGCGCAAACAAATCTTATCGGTCTCGCCCGTGAATACGTCGAGTCTGGTCGATTTACCAGCGCTGTTCGAATTCTTGATCTTCT
>SMXK01000129.1 GCA_004356265.1 Bacteroidota bacterium | reverse complement strand
CGTTCCCAAAACTCGCGACTATCGTACGCTCCGGGAAACATGGCCCTGTCCTTCTGGCTTTCGTGTTTAAAAATAGCTTCGATTTTCCTGTCCAGATTGGCCTTTGACATCGGTAAGAAGATGTCGGCTTGATGTATTTCCCACTCTTGCCAGGCACCGCGGTACAACCAGATCAAAGGATTTTTAACATCCGTCCCTTTCGTGTATTCAGCGTATTTTTTTACGGCATCCTCGATGGCGACATAACACATTCTGTGGGTACCGTGCGGGTCCGATAAATCGCCCGCTACGAATATGTGGTCCGGTTGTAACTCTTTTAGCAGATCGAAGACAATTGAAATATCTGCGGATGAAATCGGGTCCTTCTTTACCATCCCTGTTTTGTAGAATGGCATGTCAAGGAATCGAGCTTCGTCTTTCGATAACCCTAGTACCTCTATCCCGGAAATCGCTTCCGCGTATCGAATATGTGCCTTTATTTGCTGAACTTGTTCGGTGTCAACTTCTCCGGGTGATTTGGCAGTCAGAAACTCCCGGATTTCTGCCGCTCGATCAGCAATCTCGACAGTGGTAGAAGAATCTAATCCAAATGAAGGCCCCGTCATTTCCATGAATCGGATATACCGCCTCACATCCGCATCAAATACGGCAACCGAGCCATTCGTCATGTACGCAACAGTCACCTCGTTTCCATTGGCAACCAACGTGTCAAGCATCCCCCCCATCGAGATCACATCATCGTCGGGATGTGGACTGAACAAGATGATTTTTTTCCCAGTCATCATGTCGTCCCGGTACGCAATTTTTTTAAGAAGCGTCTCGAATACCTCTCGACATAATTCATCGATATTAGGTCTGGCATACGTAAGCGTATGTAGTCCATGCTTATGAAAATCACCTTGGTCTAATCGCATTATCGATTTTTCGACCATTGCAGACAACCAGATGACTGCGCGATGGGACAATTCGTGACTCCACTCGACTTGTCTGACAAGCCACGGTGTTTTTATCCGGGTCAATTCGAGAGAAGCTGCGTCATCGACATAAAAAGCTGCATTTCCGTGATCCTGTAAAAAAGTCGCGGAGATTTCCAGGTTTTTGTCGCCTTCCACAGCGCGTAAAACAATTGGTGCTTTGTGTTCACCCGTTGCCATCAAGATAATTCGCCGAGCGTCCAGAATCGTCCCGACTCCCATAGTTATGGCCTCTCTAGGCACATTCTCCTCGCCGAAAAAATCACTTCCAGCATCCTTCCGTGTAATGCCATCAAGCGTTATGATTCGTGTTCGCGTATTCGAACCCGATCCAGGTTCGTTAAATCCAATATGTCCACTTCGACCAATTCCCAGAAGAATGAGATCAATGCCCCCGGCATCTGCCATGGCGCGCTCATACTCTGCACAGAACTGTTCGACCTTTGCCTCCGGAATATTGCCTGGCGGGATGTGGATATTCTCAGGCGGAATATTTATGCTGTTGAAAAAATTCTCTAACATAAACCGGTGATAACTTTGCAGACTGTCCGGCTCCATAGGAAAATATTCGTCCAGATTAAAAGTAATCACATCTGAGAAATCCACCTGCCCATTTTCATACATCTGTATCAGACTCTGATAGACCCCAATAGGTGTCGATCCCGTAGGAAGACCAAGCACCGTCCGCTTTCCTTTGGCGCGATTTTCTGATATCAGAGTTGCAATTTCACTGGCTACCTGACGAGACAGGGACGCTGAATTGTCAAAAATTGAAACAGGAACTCGCTCCCTGGACGTTCCTTTCGTTTTTGCCTTTTTACTGCTGGATGCTGATTCAGAAATGACTACCATTGTCGACCGTGTCCTGTGGTTTTTGCAATCCGGCCTCGCGCCCGATTGAAAGGGAGAATACTTGGATCGAATTTACTTCACGCTGATTTTTATTCCGGCCAATCTGCTGTGAATAGAGTATTATCCAGAGCAAACAAAGACCATCCCGACAGAACTTCGAGCAAGAAAGATGCACCGATTTACCCGCGCCATTCTCCTGACGGCTTTACTCTGTCTCCTTTCGCTTCCGGCATCTGCCCAAGGAGGTCGATCGGCCGTAAAGGCCCGTAATGGAATGGTTGTTTCCAGTAACTACCTCGCTTCTATAGTGGGCACATCTATTCTTCAGTCTGGTGGGAATGCGATAGATGCCGCGGTTGCTGTCGGATTTACCCTGGCTGTTGTTTATCCGAGTGCCGGGAATATTGGAGGTGGCGGCTTTTTGGTATATCACGGTGCGGACGGAGAAAACACGTCCTTCAACTACCGCGAAAAGGCGCCACTCGCGGCCACAAAAACCATGTACCTGGACGAAAATGGAGCCATAAAGAACAGGTCCAATTCGCAGGGAATTTTGTCGGTCGGAGTCCCGGGAAGTGTCGCGGGCCTGTGGTTGGCGCATCAGAGACTCGGGAAATTGCCGTGGAAAGACCTCGTCCAACCAGCTGTAGATCTGGCTGAAGATGGTTTTCCTTTTTCGTGGGCAGTCGAGAATTTCTCTCTTTCCCGTAGAACAAGAGCTGACGCCGATCCCGTATTTGAAGCGACGGCTCAGGTGTATATGAAGAATGGGCAGGTCGGATATACAGCAGGAGAACTCTTCAGGCAGCCTGACTTAGCGGCAACGTTAAAGCGAATCAGAGATAACGGGAAAGACGGTTTCTACATGGGCCAAACTGCCAGATTGATCGCAGATTTCATGCGTGAAAATGGTGGGATTATCACGGAAGAAGACCTGGCGCGATACGACGCCGAGGAAGTAGCCCTTATCCACGGTACGTATCGTGGATACGACGTGTACTCCATGGCACCGCCGTCGTCGGGTGGAATTACCCTCGTTCAGATGTTAAACATCCTGGAGGGGTTCGATCTGAAAGAGATGGGTCTGAACTCTGCCACATACATGCATGTCGTGACCGAGGCCATGAGGCGCGGTTACGCCAACAGAGCACAGCATTTGGGGGACCCCGACTTCAATCCGAACATGCCCGTCGATCACTTAATTTCAAAAGAGTACGCGAGTGAGTTGCGGCGAACCATTTCGTTAAACAGGGCCTCCGAGAGCGATTCGAGTCGCTTTGCCGCTGCGTTTGCCTACCCCGAAAGTGACGAAACCACGCACTATTCTGTGATGGACGGTGAAGGGAATGCGGTTTCGGTTACTACTACACTTGAATCCGGATACGGGTCTGGAATTGTGGTTGCTGGAGCGGGGTTTTTATTGAACAATGAAATGGGTGACTTCAATGCCCGACCCGGATATACGAGTACGCGTGGATCTGTTGGAACGAAACCCAATCAGATAGCTCCTGAGAAAAGAATGTTGTCGAGCATGACACCGACAATTCTTGCCCGGGATGGAAAACCAATTCTGTTAGTCGGTACGCCTGGCGGTCGGACCATCATCAATCAGGTTCTGCAAGTTATTCTGAATTTCGTCGACCACGGCCTGGATATTTCTGTCGCCGTCGAGTCTCCAAGATTTCACCATCAGTGGCTGCCCGACATAACTCGGGTCCAGCGTGACGGTTTTTCGCTGGATTCTATTCGACTGTACGAGATGATGGGACACGAATATTATTATAGAGGGGCTTGGGGCAACGTAAATGCTATCTATTTTGATGTTGAGGATGGGATCATGCACGGTGCCGCCGATTCCCGAGGCTTTGACTCAAAAGCGGTCGGGTACTGATATTTACCTGTTCGGGTCCGGTATTCATCACTATTGCTACCGGACTATGGCAAACAACGCGTCTTTTACTATATATTGTCAGATGAAATGACCCACTATATACGTTTTTAACGTTTTTTGATATTTAACCCGATCATCGGAGGCTCGAATAACATGAGAATACTCGGTACTGAGACATCCCTTCTAACGCGGATCTTTACAGGTCTCTTTTCCGGAGTTCTTGCAGTTCTACTAATCAGTACAACCGCATTTGCCCAGGACACTAACAGTGCAGACACGCTTCTTTCGCCTGCTCAGTGGAAATCATTCGAGGCCAATGTTGCGTCCGGAATCAGGTCTGAAAACGACGGTGTCAGAAGAAGCGCTTTAGGTCAGATCGCGAAATTCGGTGGATACATGGACTTTACACATGATGACGTAATCGTTGTCGTCAGGTCATACAGAGAAGAATCTGTATTCCGGAATCGCCAACTTGCAATTACGGCAATTGGTCAAATGAACAATCGTTGGGGCATTGAATTCCTTGACATGCTTCGGGCGACTGAAACGTCAGACCAGCTGAAGAACACGATGATTTCTGTGATTGACGCCTACTGGGAGAGCCACGGTGGCAATCCGTACAAAGACAAGTAAATAGTTTGCGCCTCGCGGCGGGAATACCCCTGTGTTCGATGTGAACGCAGGGGTTTTTTGTATGCGGCCGAACCAGCTGACGTGTGGTGTTGCTTATTCGAAATGTGCGGTGATCAGTCCGGGGTTGCTGCGGGCGAAATGATAACTGCCAGCTTCTGTTCTCTTTTGTCTTTTCGGGGCCTTTCGCGTTTCTTGCGATCTGACCGTTCAATTCAACTTACGTCCATCCCACCCTCCCGACATCCACTATGAATACCGAGCGACGACTTTTTTACGGCAGTTGTTTTGCGCTGATTACAACGGCACTTTCCTTCAGCATTCGAGCCGGAATTCTTGGTCAACTCGGGGCGGAATTAAGCTTTACAGCCCAACAGTTGGGATGGATCAACTCTATGTGGTTTCTGGGATTCCCAATTTCAATGGTGGTTGGTGGGCTTGTTTACCATACGGTTGGGCCCCAGAAGATCATGCAGTTTGCGTTTCTTGCGCACGCTGTAGGAATTGTGATGACCATTTATTCGGGCAGTTATACCGGACTGATGATTTCAACATTATTGATAGGTCTCGGAAATGGCTGTACAGAGGCCGCCTGTAATCCGATGATCGCCGATACGTATGAAGGCGTGACGATGAGCAAGATGATGAACCGCTTCCATATGTGGTTTCCGGGTGGAAT
>SMXK01000128.1 GCA_004356265.1 Bacteroidota bacterium | reverse complement strand
GAATAATTTCAACAGCGGATCTCTCGGCGTGCTTATCGGCGCAATTCCCAGACCAGGTGTTTGAGTTCGGGCACAATCAGCCTGCTCATTGCCAGGCGAACAGCATTCGAAGAGCCTGGCATCGAAAATATCAGAGTTCCGTCAATAGTACCTGCTATCGCCCGGGATAACATGGCTGCCGCTCCAACTTCTTCGTATGACAACATCCTGAAAATCTCACCGAACCCCGGGAGTGTTTTGTGCAGCATCGATTCGATGACGTCGTAGGTTACGTCACGCCGCGCGATTCCGGTCCCGCCGTTAAGTAAAATCACGTCGACCTGATCTGCGACCAGTTTTTCGACAAGAGATCGAACAAGATCGATGTCATCGGGCACAATTTGATAACGAATGACCTGGTGCCCGGAATCTTCGAGCTGAGTACGAATCTGTTTGCCACTGGTGTCTGTGAGCTCAGTCCGCGTATCACTGCATGTGATAATCGCACAATCCGCTGAAATCGTATCTGCGGAGCTGCGATGTTGATCGGTACTTTTCGAAGGTGTCATAATGGCGCTTTCGATGCGTCCTCTTCTTTTTGAATCAGTTGAACCGGAGGATCGTAACCACCACCGCCCCAAGGGTGACAGCGTCCGATTCTTTTCAATGCCATAAGGCCGCCCCGGAACGCTCCGTACTCTCGGATAGCCTGTATGGCGTATTGAGAACACGTAGGTGTGAATCGACATGAGGCTGGAAACCAGGGAGAAATGACCGCCTGGTAAAATCGGATCAATCCGGTAAATAAATTGGTGGGCAGTTGTCTGAAAAACGAAATCAATACGGATACCGATTGTGTACAGATCCACTTACTAACAACCGCTGCAGAAAGGAGGTTTCTTTTACGGCGCGTCCTGGAGCCAACCCGTTTGGCCGGATTCTGTCTGAACACGAAGAAAATCACCAAACCGCCCATTGACCAGTATTCTGTTTCCTGCCAGTTGGACGCCGACGGATGCGCTCGCAACGGTAGGATCCGATTGCAACGCCCGCGATTCTGTCAGAACGATCTCACCAATCGGTAGAAGAGCCGATTCAAGCATTGTGTCCGATATATACCCGGTTGCTCCATCTGGCAAAACAACGCGGTAGAAGGAGCCGCTACCCGCTATTGCGCGTACGCTCGTAAACCGGTTGAGTGTGGCGAGCCGGCTTGATCGATCGTTTGGCGAGCTCCTTAAAACGGCTCCTCGAACGTTGGTACGCATCCACGTTCCGATATTTGATTCGGTCACGTCGAGGCGAGACCATTTTGGAGAAGGAGAATGCACATAAGGATAAGGATCAATCGGACCGTTAGAGTAAATCCCGAAATGCAAATGGGGTGGTGTCGTCCGGGCGTTTCCGGTGTTTCCGACGAGTCCTAGCGTATCTCCCTGCAATACACGCTGGCCTCGCCGCACGAATTGTTCATCGAGGTGAGCGTAATAAAAACTGGAACCGGACCTGGCATCCCTCAACCAGACTGTTTTACCGCCCAGGCCTCCGTTTTGAACGCGGGACACGGTACCGCTTACCGCCGCTATTACCGGGGTTCTTCGGCTGGCGAATATATCTACTCCGTGGTGGCTTCTGCGGCCGCCATCCCGGGGCTCACCGAATCGGCTCTGGATGGCGCTGCTGTTTTTTCCGGCGACCGGGAAAATAACCGACGATGTTTTTCGAAACTCAACTTGATATTCGCCGCTGACAAGCAATTCCGGCTGCAAACGGAGCACATATCGCCCAGTTCGATTCGCGTCGAACGTGAGATGTTGCGACGAGTCCGATGCCGCCACCTGCCTCAGCCCAAGAGACTGCGCCTCCATGTCGAGAAACAGATCTAAAAAAATTTTACCTGACGCCGGAGCCAGAAAGGCAGTTTCAGCGACCAGCCGTTCACCTCGATTCAAGTATATTTCGAAACCGGACGCTCCCGGAAGTACAGGATCTGAGAAGCCTCGCTCGCGATGTGCAGAGGAGGGGATTACCGGGTTATTCAGTGCATACGAACCCGCCTGATGCCAGAGACTGACCATTTCGGTATCGCCGAGGCCAGAGGATTCGAGACCGATCTCGTAGGCTTCACGCATATTGCGTGGCCGATAGGCATCTCTTAAATCATCAATTTCCGTGCAGCCGGAAATGAGAAACGAGAAAAATGCGATGGACAACAATCGAAATATCCATCCACCAGCAGCATTGGCGTAAGGTGTGTTTTTCCCGTCTGTCTCTGATCGCTGCATGTAAAAATGTATTTGCCGATATCCGGGGTGGGAACTGATCCTGGTCGGGAAGGCTGTCGTGGCGGTATGGTCGTAGTACCGGGCCTTTTTCAGTCATATTGCCACGTTACGGCAAGTCGCAGGGTGGGTTGCAACGGGACCGATTCGCCGGTACCAGACTTCTCAAGCATCTCCTTTGACGATTATAGCGCGTGGCCCGAAGATAGCCTTGATACCGGTCATCAGATCATCGGTCGGGTCGATCACTTTCGTTCGACTCATGATTCGTTGGGGCTCCGGGGCCTCGCGCGAGATCAACTCAAAAATCAACTTGCATCCGCCGCGGTTGTGCTCGAGAAGCGCCGATAACGCGTCCAGTTCAACGTGCGAAAACCGATCTGCGTCGATTCGTAAAATCAAGGACTTTACCATCTCAGAGCGCACTTTCCACATTGGTGTGATATCCTGCGCTATCACCTTTAGTTGGGATCCCCGCATCTCAATGGATCCCTTTACCAGGACGATCTCATCAACAACAAGATTCGATCGCACTTTGTCGTAGATTTTGGAAAAACAGACCAATTCCGCGTGACCCGAAAAGTCTTCAAACTGGCAAAAAGCATAGGGCCGGCCTGACTTATTCGTCCGATGATTAACCTCGGTGATGATCCCGCAGAAGTTGTATTTCGGCTTGTTAGCCCAGTAAGAATTTCCTCCCTCGTCCGCGGGGGTCTCTTTCAGCAGTTCGTGTGCGTCGGAAATCTGGGTGGATGCAAAAGCCTGAACTTCCGGTAAATATGCTTCGAGGGGATGCCCTGACACATACACTCCGACGGTGTCTCGTTCCTCACGAAGAATCCTATTGCTTGGCCACGGTTCTACGGTCGGCAGTCTGGGTTCCAGAGCCGCCGCCCCGTCGCCTCCAGCTTCGCCGAACAAGGACAATTTTCCGGCCATCGCATCCGCCTGGCTTTTCTGTCCGTACTGTATGGCGGCTTCCACGGCTTCCACCAGCTGCGCCCTGTGGCCCTCCAATTCATCAAGCGCTCCGGCTCGCGCCATGCTATCGACAGCCTTTTTATTCACAATTCTGGAGTCGATCGATTTCGTCAACTGATACAGTGACATAAATTTCTCGCCCTTGTTGCGGACATCGATAATGTTCGCGATCGCATTCGAACCGACTCCCTTAATGGCACACAGTCCAAATCTGATCTTTCCGGATTCGACGGTAAAATGCGCCTGGCTTTTGTTTACTGATGGCGGGAGAAGCGTAATTCCCAGGTGTTTTGCATCCTCCAGAACGACTGAGAGCTTTTTCGTATCGTTCATTTCGTTCGTCATCGCTGCCGCGAGAAATTCAGCAGGATAATGAGCCTTTAGATACGCAGTGTGGTATGCCACAATCGAATATGCAGCAGCATGTGATTTGTTAAATCCGTACCCGGCAAACTTTGCCATAAGGTCGAAGACTTCGTTCGCGGTCTTCTCGTCGACATCCCGCTCGGCCGCACCCTCTACGAACACGACCCGCTGCTCCGCCATTTCTGATTCTTTCTTCTTGCCCATGGCCCGCCTCAGAATGTCCGCGCCGCCGAGCGTATATCCTCCCATCACCTGAGCCATCTGCATGACCTGTTCCTGATAAACTGGAATTCCAAACGTAGGCTCAAGAATTGGTTTGAGCATTTCGTGTGGATACGTGACCTCTTCTCTTCCGTGTTTCCGCGCGATATACGTCGGAATATTATCCATCGGGCCCGGTCGATACAGCGCGTTCATAGCGATCAGGTCGTTGATGCATGTTGGTTGCAATTTCCGAAGCCATTCCTGCATTCCGGTCGATTCAAACTGAAAAATGGCGATGGTGTCGGCGTTCTGAAACAGGGAATAGGTCAGCTCATCGTCGAATGGAATATCATCGAGTACGATTTCAATCCCTCTCATTTCCTTGATGAGGGCCACGGCGTCATCAATGACGCTGAGGGTTTTGAGCCCTAGGAAGTCCATCTTCAGCAAACCGAATGACTCAACCCATTTGCCGTCATATTGCGTTATTACAACGTCGTCGGCTCCGGCTTTTCCTTTTGCGATGGAAATGGGTACATAATTGCTCACGTCTCCGGGAGCGATTATCACGCCGGCGGCGTGTACACCAGTGTGTCGCGCAGAGCCTTCCAGAACGCGCGCATAATGCATCAGATTTCGGATATTCTCATCCGGACTCTGGAGTAATTTTCGAAATTCCGGAACGTCTTCCATAGCGGATTCCAGAGACACGCCGGGGCCTTCGGGGATCAGCTTGGCGATACGGTCGGCCTCGTGCAGCGGAATACTCAGAACACGGGAAACGTCCCGAATAACGGAACGCGCACCCATCGTACCAAACGTGATAATCTGACACACGTTTTCGCGGCCATATTTTTTGACTACGTAGTCAATCACTTTAGACCGTCCGCGATCATCAAAATCAATATCGATGTCAGGCATCGAGACCCGCTCCGGGTTCAGAAATCGCTCAAAGAGTAAGTCATATTTGAGCGGATCAACATTGGTGATAGCGAGACAAAAAGCAATGAGCGAGCCGGCGGCAGAGCCACGCCCGGGTCCAACACTCACGCCCAACTCGCGAGCTGCAGTCGTGAAATCCTGGACAATCAGGAAATATCCCGCATACCCCATCTGTTTCACGATTCCCAATTCATAGTTCAGTCGCTCTTCTGCTTCGAGTGACATCTCTCCCAGTCGTTCTCGGGCTCGATCGAACGTGAGATGGCGCAAATAACCGTCGGTATCGTCCTTGAATTCATCGGGAAGAGGGTAATGCGGAATTAAAAGATGCCCCATTGGAAGCTCCAACTTGCACTTCTCGGCGATAATATTGGTGGTTTCGATCGCCTCTCGGACCATGTCATCCGGCACATCGCGCAGCGCAAGTTCCATCTCCGACAAACTCTTAAGGAAAAATTGGTCGTTCTCAAATCGCATTCGATTCGGATCCGCAAGATCTTTCCCGGTTTGCAGACACAAAAGAACATCCTGCGCAGCGGAATCTTTCTGGTCCACATAATGGACATCGTTGGTTGCCACCACTTTTACATTATATTCCTTTGACCAGCGGAGTAAAACTTCGTTGCAAGTGTCCTGGTCCGGGATGTTGTGGCACTGGATCTCTATATAATAGTCGTCTCCGAAAATCTCCAGGTACGACTCAAAAACTGCGCGAGCAGCCTGCTCGCCTTTTTTCAGGATTGCCTGTAACACTTCACCCTGCAGACAACACGTTGTGGCGATCAATCCTTCGCTGTGCGCTCGGAGGATTTCTCGGTCTATTCGAGGTTTGTAATAATACCCTTTTGTGTACGAGATCGAGGACAGCTTGATCAGATTTTGATAACCGGCCTTATTTTTCGCGAGCAGAACCTGATGATACCGGGTTCTGTCGGTCCGGTCGTCCATGGCGACCGGTGTGATATAGAATTCACAGCCGATAATGGGCGATATGCCAGCCTTACGTGTGGTCGTATAAAATTCAGGAACCCCGAACAGATTTCCGTGGTCAGTGATCGCAATCGCCGGCATTTCAAGTTCGCCCGCCTTAGCGATGAGCCTTTTTATTCGGGCAGCTCCGTCGAGGAGGGAATACTGGGTGTGGCAATGCAGATGGCAAAATGACGACATAATAAATCTGGTCAAGCGGGACGACGGGAATGAACAATGGGAAGTACTTTAAGATCGGAATGAATCTCGATATGTGCGTTCATTCCGGGAGAAGGTTGCTAACATTCTGGTCCTCAAATTTCTAAAGTACGCGCTCTGAAATCGTGAAAATAATTTGCATCCACAGAAGTCTGGAAGAAGATCTCATGTTCTGGGATTCGCTGGTCGCGCGCCTGGTGACGGCGCAGGAATCGTGCGTGTTGATGGTCGGAGCTGGCGAGCGTGAAGCCCGGTATGGGTTTGTGTCAGGGGCTACCGAAGTGAATCTTCGCGAAACAGAGACTGGTGGCGCAATTAAAATACCGGATGATAATGCGAGGCTTGCGTACGAACTTTCAATGCGTTCGCGAGGAAAAAAAATTGTACAGAAAATCAGCGACGAAGGAATATCCTCAACGATGGTCCTGGGCTCTGACAGGAAACAACTCTTTGTGTCCAAAGACGGCCATCTTCAGGCAGATCGACTGGCATCATTGCTTGCTTTCACAGCATCAGGTGTGGTAACGATAATAATGACAAGCGGTCGGGACGATGCATTGAATGTTGTTGATATTGATCCATTGAGGGCTGGTTTAGCTCTTTATCAAGTTTCTGAGCGAAATTCATCTATCCCTAATGTAGACATAGTATTACTGGTTCGTAAAACGTCGACAGCGGGACTCCTCATCGATTCCGGAAAATCAAACGTGCCAGGTGAAATTGTGGAGCCTCCATGCATTCCGGCCTCAGTATTTCGGGCCGAACCAGCCCTGTCTGAGATCCAAATCTACGTAACGACACCTTCCAGATTGTTCACCGGGCGAGTCGCAGTACTGGCGTTATAACAAAAATTGTGGAAAGAAAAAGTGCCTTTATTGAGTTGTTTTGAACGTTTGTCGCTTGACACGGCTAAAAGTTCGATGTAGCTTGACTACCGTTCTTAAGACGAGGTGTATTTTTTTTCCTCGTTTCACTTCACGACATCCACATCAGGAGGAAAATAATGAGCAGATACGCCGAGCTCAAAAGCTTCGTAGACGACATGGCAGACGACTTTTCGAAATTTTACGACAAAGGCAACAAGGCTGCTGGTACTCGTGTTCGGAAAGGCATGCAGGAGTTGAAAAAAGTGGCACAGGAAATTCGCGTCGAAGTTCAGGCATCCAAGAATGGCTAGTTCGTAAGCGAACATGACTTTATTGAGAGGCCAAGCGTTCGCGTCTGGCCTCTTTTTTTTAAGGGCAACGGGGTGGAGAAATGAGCTATTCGCTCCGAATCTATAATGTGATGCGTAGAAAAGTCTTCGCCGGGATTGCGATAATCGCATTCAGCGCAACCATCGGGACAGCCGCAGCACAGGACGCAGACTCGTCCCATGCCTGGGTATCGAGCCTGGTATTTGATTTATCCGGTGCCCAAGTCGGCTTCGACAACTGGGTGGAGGGAGGAACGAATTCCCTGGCTGGAAATGTGGGCCTGACAGGCGTGTGGGACCAAACCACATCCTCCTGGTCTCAGCATTATGAAGTGAATTTGTCCTACGGATTAATCAAACAGGATACCCTCGAAATTCGAAAAGCGAAGGATGAGATTTACTTGTTGGCAGCCTGGTCGCGGGAAAACGATACCTCAACCGGCGTCATTCATCCGACCGCTGGCGTTTCATTCCGATCGCAGTTCGCCAGAGGGTATAACTACGATAAGAACCCATTTGAAGAGAGCCGGGATTTGCCTGTCCTGGTTTCCCAGTTTATGTCGCCCGGGATTTTTCTAGAGTCAATCGGTATGAGCTGGACGCCCAACGATTGGTTCTCTCAGCACTTAGGATTGGCATCCAAACAGACCATCATACTCGAGGAAGATCTTCGAACGTTGTACGGCAACGAGCTTGACGAAGAGGTCCGGGTCGAAGTGGGGCTTGACGCTATCACTCGGATGAAGATCGATGTTGCAGAGAATATTAAATACGAAACGTCCCTGGGGTTATTTGCGGCGTTTGACCAGCTGGAGAAACCAGATACACGCTGGGATAATACCATCACCATGCGCGTGAACGGATGGATGCGGATGACATTTGACTGGACCATTTTATTTGATGCCGATGTGAGCGACAAAGCACAATTCAGGGAGACATTCGGAGTTGGTATCACGTACACGATTTTATAACCCGTTCTTTCGCAGCCGTTCACGACGGACGCGCGGTCACAGGGAGCAATCCTACCCCCGGGAGCTTCTTGTTTACGGTATTTTTAGCGTCGTCTGTATTTTTATTCCACTGCTGAATCGACTCCACGTGGAGTCCATGGCGGCGCTCGCGTTTGTTGTTTTTTTTGTGAGCGGTTCAGTGGCGTTAAATCAATTTGATTTTGCGTCTCGGATCCGGCCTCAACTGGTGGCTCGTATACTGATTGGACGACTACTCTGGATATCGTTACCGGTCGCGGTTCTGCTCATCGCAATGTTATGGGCCCCGAACTGTGATATTATTCGCGGCCTTGTGTTCGTCCCGCTTTTTCCTGTCGTAACCTGCATCTTCGCCGTTTCCATAGCGCTTGTGCTGGTCGCTTACCGTCGATCTGTGTTGTGGCTCATCGTTATCGGGCTACTTATCGCAGTCGCCGGTGTGGTCTATGATCTCGGGTTTCATCCGCAATTTTACTCCTACAATCATGTTTTTGGTGGCGTCCTGGGCCCGATCTACGATGAGGAACTTGCGGTTAGGCCCGGACTGTTCTGGTTCAGGGGACTGACAATTTTGTGGGCCGCATTATTGATGGGCGTTGCGTCGATGAAAATAACACAACGCCCTGCGGTGAGCCGGCGAGCTGCTAAACTCGTAATTGTTGCAGGTGTTACGATTGGTGTTGTTTACGGGTTTTCGTCACCTCTTGGTATAAACACGTCTGAGTCTTTTCTCCGGTCTGCATTCTCCGGGCACCTTAAGACCGAGCATTTTGATATCTATTACGATGCGGCCAGTTTATCCGAGCCTGAATTAAGACAATGGGAAATTGAGCACGAGTATCGATACGATCAACTGGCGAGCCAGCTCAACGACAGTGTGTCGGCTCGGATTCAATCATATCTGTACCCGGATGCAGATACGAGGGCGCGATTAACGGGGACTAGATTCACCAGTATTGCTCCTGTATGGCTTGCCACGCCGCAGATTCATATTCTCGCCTCACAGACTGACGGAGTTTTTTCGCACGAGCTGGTTCATGTTTTTTCACGCGAATTCGGAATGCCCGTTCTGCGGCTATCTCCAGTCGCGGGGCTTATCGAAGGGTTGGCTGTATCGCTGGAAGCACCCGGTGGAGCCGTTCGATCGAACGACCGAGTGGCGGCCTCTGTATTGTTCGATGTCCAGGAGCCTGAACAACTTGCCGAATCGGTAGCTGGCACACTCTCTCCATTTGGATTCTGGACGGGGAGGGCGGGGGTCTCGTACGAAGTGAGTGGCGCGTTTGTGCATTGGTTGATAAGTGAATACGGAGTGGCCCGGTTTAAACAGGTGTATGCCAGCGGAGATTTCGTGGACGTCTACGCACGCTCCACGACTGCCCTTGCGGCCGAATGGACCGATTTTCTGGCGGCGTTACCGGTGCTTCATGTATCTGCCGCTTTTAGTGCGACCCGACGGTTTGGTACCCCGTCACTTTTTGAGAAAAACTGCCCGCATTGGACTCCACCATATGTCCGGGACCTGACACTCGCTGCCGCGCAGCTGGCTGAAGGCGATTCTACTGGTGTGAGGTCTGTATATGTCGCGCTTCAAGCTCATCCGCAGGCGGGGACTCTGGCAGACAAAGGGATGTCGAGGCTTGCACTTGCAGACGGCCGGGTCGAATCCGTCGTACGGAAGTACGAGGGTCTTTCCTCGGACTCCCTCTCGATTGCAGACAGGCTTCTTTTTGCGGACGCTCTCTCGCTGATCGGGCGATCCTCAGCGGCGTCGCGTGCGTTTCTTTCACTTCGAAACAGTTACCCGGTCTACGCACCAAATGCGCGCGCTTCACTGGAGCTTAGAAGCCGTAGTACGGGCGACAGTTCGCTCGTAAAGGTGCTTGTTTCTATTGCGTCGGATTCAACAAAAGCGCGGGACATTGGTGCCTTGCAAGAGCTCAATTCTGAACTTGTCGAGTCCGGCGTTCTGAATGTTGCCCGCCTTTATTGGGCATCCCGTTTTGAACGTGCGGCGGGAAACGAAATTGCAGCTGCCTCACTGGCCGTGCAGACAGCGGTTTTCGCTCGCGATCTTGCTGCCAAAGAACTCTCGGAAGAAACGAGGCGTACACTGGTTTTTCGGGCAGCTCGTTTTGCATTCATGGCCGGAGATGTAGACGCAGCCTTCTTGTACGGATCGGCGGCTCTCGCCGCAGCCACCCGCGTCGGGGACGGTTCAGCCGAAACGCTCATCAACGATTTTTTGTCCAAAGTGACGTGGACCAACCAGTATTATGACCCAGAATATTATGATATCGGGAGTGACGGCTCTACTGGCCTTAACACGACGCGGTAATGTATTCCTTTGCAATGCACTGATTATCGCCGGCCTCTCCGGATGCGCTTCGACTGACGAGGCAACGGATGGCACCAATTCACGCCCTGTCCGCGTAGAGTCCATCGATGAACTGGTGCTCGCGAGGGAAGCCAGTGAAATCGGAAGTGTGCAATTGTACCGAACAGGCAATGAAGCCGCGCCGCCACTTATTGCCATGAACACTCCTGAGACGCTCACACTCGCCTTTGATCTGCTGTCCTCTCCGGGGCAAACGCTATCGGATTATTTTTATCATGCCAACAGGAATTGGCGCCGCGATTTGATGCCGATTGAATACATGCGGTCCTACCAGCGCGATGAGTTGATACGTTATGATCTGTCGCAAGCTACCGATGTGCCCTATCTGCATTACAGTTACGAGTTCCCGACACGAGACATCGAGTTCACGATGAGCGGGAATTATATTTTGCGAATCACAGAATTCGGTGATGAGGAGGCGATTCTATTTGAACGGCCGTTTTTTGTAGCTGAGCAACAACTCGCCATAACCCTGACGCTCGATAACGTCCTTATACCCGGGCAGCCTTATTCTGGAATTCAGCCGCTCGGGCGGTTTCAACCCGATCGTGAAGGGGTCAACATGTTTGACTACGCCATGTGTTTTGTACGCAACGATCAGTACGCCACGGCTAAGTGCAGTACGCGAGCGAGCCTTGGTGTTCAACCTGGTTTGGCGTTTTATCTGGAGCCCTATGATGCGTTCCAGCTTGTACCACCTCCCTTCTTCCTGGATCTTTCTGCGGTCCGGGTCGGCGGACGTATTGAATACATGAATCGGTCGGTTAACCCACCTGAAGTTGCCCTGGAGCCTGATTACGCCCGTTTTCCGGGAAGTGGATTCGGTCCATTTTTAAACGGGCAAATCGTCATAGCGGGGGCTGTTACGGAATACATTAATCCACATGTTGGCTCGGAGTACGTGCGTGTCTATTTCCGGTATGTGCCGATTAATGAAGTGCGTGCGCGGGGAAATGTAATTGTGACGGGTACATTTAATAATTGGGAGCGCGACCTCGAAAATGCACTGGAATGGTTACCCGATAAAAAGTGGTACGAGGGTTATGTACTTATGAAACAAGGGCACCACGAATACCGCTATCTGGTTGATGACCCGATTCTTCAGCGAGCGGCGAGCGGTGCCCCGCCGGGCACCCGGAATTTGTACACTGCCTTTTTATACTCCGCGGATATTCGAACCCAGTCAGACAGACTCATTTCCACCCGCGGAATTCTTGTTCAGTGATCCCGCGATCGGAATTGACCCCCGAATACGTGCGTTTTACCTTGCGTCTCCCGGAAGACATTTCTCCATACCATAAATCGCACGTGCGAACTGCTGACGATCTCGTTGAGCGGACGTCATTCTGGTCGAAACACTCAACTCAATATGTATCGAAATTTCCGCGTCTTGATGGCGCTCCCGCTTATTCTCGCGCTTGTCACCGGCTGCGCCTCATCCAAAGGCGCACAGGATTCGTCCAAAACTGACGATAAGAGTAAGTCCGAAGAAAATGACAAATATGATGGTCCGAAAGCTTTCGACGATGTCATCAAAGATGATTTTGATAAAGACGAAGGCGTTTTCATCGTATATCGAGACGACACCAAATATTACTACGAGATTCCCGACGATCAATTGGGCCGCGAATTCCTGATGGTAACGCGAATCGCAAAAACGGCGACTAATTTCAGCTGGGGCGGTACAAAAGCCAACACCCAGACGCTCCGGTGGGTGCGCCAGGGCGATAAGATATTATTGCGAATCGTCGGATACACCAACGTAGCCGACGAGGAAGACCCCATTTATCAGGCGGTTCGTAACTCGAACGTTGAGCCGATTCTGAATGCATTTGATATCGAGGCGTACAACGCGGACACGACGGGCGTCATCATCGAGGTGACCGATTTAT
>SMXK01000127.1 GCA_004356265.1 Bacteroidota bacterium | reverse complement strand
AGCCTGGCCGCGTCAAAGCCTGGTGATTTCGCCTCGAACAGCGACATTAAATCCCCGTTCTGAAATTTGCTGTGCCTCGGACGACGATGGATCCGACGCCGGATTGGTATGATTCAGGTGGATGAATCTGATTTTGGATCGTTGATTTTCCGGAAGATCAGCCAATCGATCCATGGTCGTAGTGATAAATGGATGTGGGAACGTGCTCATATCACGCCCGGGAATTTCCCCGTCTCCAAAGAAAGTACCGTCCACATAGGCCACGTCGACCGTTTCAATAATGCGCTCAATTCTGGTGCCCTCCAGATCCCAATCAGACCAGCTGTCTATATCGGGAATAAACAAAACGGTCCGATTCGGGCCTTCAATCCTGTATCCGACGACTTCTGAATATTCTTGCCGGTGGGGAACGAGCAACGGTATCACGCGAATGTCATCGGTTAATTGGACCGGAACGCTGTGCCTCAGTTCGCGAATGGCAATATTGTCATACCGTACCAGTTGCTCCCACGGCCCGTTGTAGGACAAATAATCCGCCATCTCCTCCATGGCGTATACGGTCAAATGGGACGCACCCATCGATTCATGCCCCAGAAACATCAAGCCTACATAATGTCCCATGTGAGCATGGGTAAGGAAAATACCATCTGGTGCTGCGCGTCTCGGGATGGTATCACGGCTCGTTTCCTGAGACGAATGTGACCTCGATTGCATATCCAGGTCATACCATTGTTGCCGGAAATCTGGTGACGCTTCGAACATCCAAGTTTTTCCAGACCGGGGATCGATCAGTCCAAGACTGGTTGCCAGGCGTCGTTTCGATGGGTCGGTCCATGCAGGATGATCATTGCTGCCCGCCTGGGGTGTGCCCCCGTCCTGTGAAATTCCAAGTACAAATATATATGGGTCCTCGTCGCTGCCGGTGTCTTGAGCAACAGAAATCTCAATAAACGAGATCGACAACGCAAGGCACGAGAACAGGAATCGGGAGAACAATCGCATCATAATAAACGATTTGGCGGGCACGACTATAATATTGATTTGACGGCACCTCCGTCAACAGTCAGAGCCACGCCCGTAATAAAGGTCGCCCGACTGCTCAGAAGAAATACGGCAGCAGCAGCAAACTCGTCTTCCGTGCCGATCCGCTTCAGAGCGCTGTTTGCAGACCACCCGGCTTCAATGCTTTCAATAGATTCGCCTGTCTGGGCGTGCAGGCTCTCTGACAGGTGAGAGAGTCGGTTCGTTTTGGTGTATCCCGGCAGGATCGTATTTACTGTAATCCCTTCCTGACCGACTTCTTCCGATAAACTTTTGGCAAACCCCTGCACCCCTGCTCGCGATACGTTCGATAAATACAGTCCTGGCACGGGTTGTTTCGCCGACAACGAAGAAACCATCAGTATACTGGCATGACGAGTATTACCCGCAGCTTGTCTCAACCAGGGTAAGGCGTATCGTGTCAAGTTAATGGTGCTCATCAGGTTTAATTCAATGGCATTGCGCCAGTCTGAAGCGGCGAAATCGTCAATCATCCCGGTTGCAGGGCCACCAGAGTTGGTCAACAACAAATTCAGATGACCAAAGGCGGCGATTGTCTTGTCCAATGCCGCTTCGATCTGAGCTTCATCTGTGACGTCACAGGCTATCGGTAATACGTGTGACGGCTCTTTCGCAAATTCCCTGAGATGCGCTGCGGCATCCTCTATTCTTTCACTGTTTCGGGAGCAAATCGCAACGCGGGCTCCCTCGCGTAACAACTCTTTTGCCACTGCACGTCCCAGGCCGCTACTGGCACCCGCTACAAAGGCAACAGAGTCAGATAATCCCAGATTCATTAATACCGGACCAGATTCTTTGAATAATATTCGCTTGTCAAGTGGCCAATTCCTGATGAACTTAGCGTAGATGCAGGCAGGATGGTCGCAAGATCAGATTTCGAAACAATATATAACAGGAAGAAGATCGGATGGGAAGGAAAGAGGTATTACTGCCCCGTACAATTATTAAGACCGGGGGCGCCCCCGCAGCCATCGGTCCATACAGTCAGGCCATATTGGTCGGCGATACGCTTTACTGCTCTGGTCAGATCGCGATCGACCCTGAAACCGGACATCTGAATTCAGATGGAATTGAATCAGAGACGGAGCGAGTGATGGAGAATCTGACTGCTGTCTTGGCTGCGGCCGATATGAGCCTTGCGCACGTCGTTCACTGCCGCGTATATCTTCTGGATATAAACGACTATGGTCAAGTAAACGAAATCTATGGCAGATATTTCGGGGAGAATGCCCCGACTAGAGAAGCAATAGGAGTAGGCGCACTTCCCAGAGGGGCGAAGGTGGAAATATCTTGCGTCGCGGTCAAATAAGCACTCACCAGTCGATTTTATAATCCTTTCATTTCGAGTTCTACCGTGAACTCAATGCCAAGCTCATACTCCGTTCCGGGCGTAAGAGAGCTGGTTATAATCGTAAGAACAGGAACACTCCAGGTGGCTTTCATGTGCGAAGTCACGGAAACGTCCGGTACTACCGTTAATGCAACCTCTTGGGCTGACGGAAATGTATCATCCTGGGCGATGAGGCTCGAAATGACTGCTGGCGCCTCTAAATTCAGTCTGGCATTATCCAGATAGTCTAACTTTTTACCGATCGGGAAAAATGCTTTAATGCGGGCCGCGGTGACTGTTGCCGAAAGTATTTCCGATTGCGAGTAGCTCCTGGAGATCAGGAATGGTTCGATATCGAGTACGCAATCACAGGACAGTTGGGCCGATACACCGTTCTGAATTTCGTTCGCAGAGAAATTGTACCGAATAACCTCTCCGGCGGCATCCGTTCTGAATGTGTACGTTAGAAAAACTGAATCTTCAGGCGCCAAGGTGTCACAACCTGTGAGCCACAATAAAAAACACAGTAACGTGGCAAGTCTGAGGGTTCCGGAGTGTCGCATGGATTCAGTAGGGAAGGACAGATAAAACCGGTGCACCGGATCCAAGATGAGGTACCCCGCCGAGATCCTGGATCTCGATTAAAAATGAATACCCGGCAACGATTCCTCCCGCCTTTTCAACCAATCGTCGTGCCGCTGAGGCTGTTCCGCCCGTCGCGATTACATCATCGTGTATAAGAATTCGGTCGCCTGGCCGAATGGCGTCGGTATGAACTTCAATCGAGTCCGAGCCGTACTCCAGATCGTACGACTCGTTAAGTGTTTGCGCCGGTAGTTTACCTGCTTTCCGAATCGGTATGAATCCCGTACCGAGCACGTCCGCGATCATCGGGCCCAGAATAAATCCTCTCGACTCAATGCCTGCGACGCGGGTAATATTCAGGTCACGAAAGGGCTCAGAAAGTTCTCTTACGGCAATTCGGAGCAGTTCACTGGAGGCCAAAATCGGCGTCATATCTCGAAACAGGATCCCTTTTTCCGGGAAATCAGCGATCGTTCGAACAGCAGCGCGCAGCCTTGCAGGCATAATTTAATGGACAGTAATACTGAGACCTTTTTCGTACTCGGCTCGAAAGCGCGATACAGCAAGGAATATAGATTCTGTCAAAGCCGCCTGTCCCTCGCGGGAGTTAAGATAAGACTCTTCTTTGGAATTGGACAAAAAACCGAGCTCAACCAGAACTGACGGCATAGACGCACCGAACAGGACGTAAAACCCGGCCTGTTTCACCCCTCTGGATTTTCGGCCAGCTGATTCGGAAAACGATTCTTCGACCAATGCAGCGAGTTTTTCGCTCTGCTGGAGATTCGCGCTTTGAGAAATGCGGCGCATAGCCAACTCCTCGGCATCAAATGAACCGTACTCGTGCGCATTTTCCTCAAGTCGGATAATTTCGTTCTCTCGTTCCATGACGACCCGGGCCGAATCTCCTCGATGTATTCCAAGGAAGTAGGTTTCAGTTCCATGGGCATTTCGGGAGTAGGCCTGGTTTGCATGGATCGAAATAAACAATTTCCCCCCGTACTGATTGGCGATGCGCCCGCGTTCGACGAGCGGAATGAAGGAATCTTCGGTTCGGGTGTATACGACTCTGATTCCGAGTTCGTGTTCTATTCGAGAGCCCAGTTTTCGTACGATGAGTAAAGCAAGATCCTTCTCCATCAGTCCATTGTGACCTACCGCGCCTTCGTCCCAGCCGCCGTGACCGGCATCAAGGACTATTGTATCCAATTTCCACTTTCCTGAGCTTATATACGGCATCGGCGTTCGGCCATCGGATAGGTCGCGAGCAGTGGCCAGAAGCCGACTGCGAAAATCCACCGGAGGCGTGTTACGTGCTCCTTGCGATTCGCTGGAGGATACTTCTGGGGCGGGCATTCCGACCGCATATTGTTCTACGGGATATGTTGGCTGGGCGATGGCAACAACGGTCGGCGGCGATTTCAAATCACTGCTTTTCAGGGTAATAAGAATAGCGCTGCTTTTTTCGGACCAGTAGATGCTCGGCTTAATGTTGTCTGTGAGAAACGACAATCGTACCAGAACATTTTCCTGATCCTGAACAAGATTATAGGCCATTAACGGACCGGCAGCGCTCGACTGTGTGTAGGACTGAGACAGCCTAACTTTTTTCAGTTCGATCGACACACCAGAGATTCCCCAAGGTACCGACTCGGAAAACCCGGGGCGCTGACCAGTGGTGAAAATTCTGACTACATATTCCCCGGTTTCCGGGTCACGATCGACTTCTACCCGTTCGACATGCGTGATGTCGCCCGTCCGGGAGTGTATACCGGTTATAGCGCTCGACTGTACGGGCAATACCGAGACAACCAACAACAATATGGTGAGAAATGTGATTTTCATTCGGTGGGGACGACTGCATTAAACACGCAGGCATACGCTTCGATGTATCGACCAAACCGAATCCCGAATAAAGGAAAAAGCCCGATGCATTACGCACCGGGCTCTAATCGAACTCACCTGAGACTTACGGAGGACCGCCAACTGTGTGGCCGTATTACCCCGTTATCACACATGTTTCCAGATCAATTTACCAGGCCAGGGAATCACCTTTGCCTACCAATTCGTTGTAGCGCTGCTGAATGATGTCCTCACGACTCTGATTTCTGTCTTCGATGCGATCACTTAACGTGTTAAGTTCGACATTCATCTTGTCCAGGCGCTCCTCTGTGTTGTCAATTTTCAAATCGAAAATTCTACCCAAAAGCTCTTTCAGCATGGACCGCAGACCTTCCTGTTCCCCATCCGAGGCGCTGCGTATTTCGCCTGCCATCTCGGCGGCTTCGCTCTCCAGCAGTCGAATTTCGTCCGTTTCACCACGGTTTCCAAAATGCACAGGCCCGAATGGCAAATTAGTCCACATGGCTCCAGAGTGTTGAAAACTGTTATCTAAGAGTTCAAACGTAGCATGCTGATTCCCGAATGCAAGTTTACCCGCACCCATCTTGTGCCTTCCGTAGAGCACCATTACGTCGTCGTTGTCAGAGGTAATATTATCGGGTTTGAAAAAAACCGAAGATCCTGAGCCGTTGACGACATCTCCGTCTAATTCGAATACGAAGGAATTACTTTTCAGATCGCCCGCAGAATCAACCGTAAATGTGCTTTTGGCAGAAGATCGATCACCACGGAAAACCAGAGGCAATTCCGCATCTTCTAACTCTTTTACCATTTCGCCATTGACGTACACTTTGCCATCTTTAACCTCGATCTTATTTACCGCATTTTGCGCTGATGCAGTCTCAACGACCGCAAATAGGATCAGGAAGAGTGCGATCATTCCGCTCATGGCCTGTTTTGCCATGTTACTGAGGTGATAGTTTTGCATGATTAAAACCTGTAGAGGTGAGTGTTGTATTAAATGTCAAATTATTGAGTAGAGCTACCAGTCCAATTCTCCCAAAAGCTCCTTCAGTCGTTTTTCGATGATCCTTTCCCGCAAGCCAGCCCTTTTACTCATCAGCGCAGTGAGCTCGTGCAATCGCTCCGACAGCTGAGTGATTTCGTCTTCCCGATTGTTCTGCTTCAGCTCAAAAATGTCTTTGAGCTGAGTCCGTAATTCGTTCACAAATTTTTCGCGTTCGGCCGGTGTTGCGGACGCACGAGCTTTTGAGGCAAGCCCGTGAGTGTTCATTTCCATCTGTTGTTCTCGAACCAGGCCTTGATACAGTCGCGTGTCTTTTTCGCGAATACCCATCAGATAGCCCTCGTACTCTAGGCTGGGAAAAGCGCTGGCAATGCGGTATGCGTTTTCGGCTTCAATCCGGAGCTCCAGGGCAAATTGTCTGTCCTGGGCTTCCGACTGCATTTCAGAACCCATACGAATCCTTATTTTTTCAAATTCGACAGCCTGTTCATTCATTTTGACGAAGTAGTTTTTCATGACTACCTCGTGAGGAGTATCTGTTTTCCCGAAAAAAACCGCTGAAGGAGCTTGACGATTTACGATGTGGAATGACTGGCCGTTGCCGCCCGTACCATTTACGTAAACCATCACGTTGTTCGCATTTGACATCGCGGAATCAATTTCAATGAACTGTTCACCGCGCAATTGATAGACGTGTCCGTTGATATCAAGCACGGAATCTCCTGTCAAATTGAAAGATGTATTGATACCGGAAAGATCCAATGATGCCGGGAGCTCATCGGCTGGTATCTCTTTGCCGTTCAACAAGATGCGACCGGGCTCCAGCGTCAGTGTATAATTATTCTGATGGACGGCCTTAAGAGAACCGGTCACCTGAGATTGAACTGCCGGCGCAAAAACAGCAACCAGAAGTAGTATGATAGACAGTGATTTTTTCATAGCGTTAATTACGTCTCGGGGCAGATGCCCGTTGCAGATTTTGATTCGGTGAGATAGATCGGGGGATCGCATCAAGTGGAATCGAACGATCATCCCAGCTAAGTTCGTCGTCGGGTCTAAGGGATTCGATGCGGCGATACAGTTCACGCACTTTCATCGCATCATCCCAGGCGAGTACAGGGTCGTAATCATTTTGAACGACTTGTCTGGCCAATCCTGGCGGGAGCGGTGTTGGCCTTAACAGAGATTCTGCTGGTATTATCAAGTCGTCTGCCCGCACAATTCCCGGAGTCATCTGTTCGGGATTAAAATTACTCGCGGAGAACAATCCGTATCCAACTGCTATTACGACCGCAGCCGCCAGAGATAACGCAGGAATCAACACACGTCGCAGCGATCGGGACCGCCAGACGGGTGGCCGGTCAACTCTGGGCCCCTGAAGGGATGTACCGGCAGCGTTCCGCGCCTCAGCCATAACAGCTGCTAAAATTGCCACGTCCGGTTTCTGTCGCGGGAGCTGATCCATTCTGAACCGGGCCTCGCTCAGGGCCTCGTACTCGCGCCGAAGCTCAGGGTCCTTGAGAAGATCCCTGAGGTTTCCTTCAGCCTCCGGATCTCCGTAGACGTGGAGCAATATGTCTTTTTTATCTTTCATAATCTTATTCGACTTCAGTCAAATCGTTTTTTCGGGAGGCGTTGATCTCGCGTCGCAAATTCAGCAATGCGTAACGCATTCTCCCTAGAGCTGTATTTATTGAACAGTCTGTCAGGTCGGCGATTTCTCGGAACGTTAAGTCAGCTTCGTGCCGGAGGAGTAAAACTTCTCGTTGATCTCCGGGAAGATTGTTGATGCATGATCGCAAATATTCTGACTGTTCAGTCCGGTGAAGAGACGCATCTGCTATTGGTCCTGCATCAGGAATTCGGTCCCAGAAAGAAAAACCGCCATCTTCGCCGTCTCCATTCGATGAGACATCCTGCCATCTCTTTCGGGTCCTGAGATGGTCCAACGTCGCATTTCTGGCAATCCTGAGCACCCAACCGAGCCAGCGATCCTGGTGCGAGTACGACCCGCGCTGTTTCTGCAGCGCTGAAATGATTCTCACAAATGTTTCCTGAAAGAGATCATTTGCGACATCTCTGTCTCGAACCATGCCATATATAAACCCGAAAACTCTCTCCTGATGCCGTTCAACCAGTATCTGGAAAGCATGGTCGTCCCCGGACTCGACATACCGTTTAACCAGTACCTCGTCTGTGGTGTCAACACGTCGAATCCTTTCAGACAGGCGCTCCTTCGGGGGCATGATTAGTTTGTCTCAATTCAGTTCGGACACTAAACGGCACGACTGTCGGCGTTATTGTCCCGTCGCTGATAATAATTGCTCTTATGCGCCGCGATCCCGAACGCACTCTATTTCGAATTTTCGCTAGCGGAAGATGGTCAGCTGTTGCCCGGCTTTGATGGTGTTACTGCGCAGACTGTTCCACGACTTCAAGTCGCTTACTGTTACACCTTGTTTGCCGGCAATTCCAATCAACGTGTCTCCGGATCTAATCGTATACGTCACCGAGCTTCGACTGCTTCCGGAATATATGTTGAGTCGCTGACCGACACGAATCCGAGATCCCCTGATTCCGTTCCACTGACGAAGTTGGGAAAGAGTCACTCCGTGTTTAGCGGCAATTTCGCCAAGGGTATCACCTGAAACGACCCGGTATGTCGTTTTTGACTGCCCCGATCCTCCGGACGTCGGCGACGTGTTCGTGTAGAGAGCGAGGCGTTCACCGACGTTGATTCGGGTACCAGATTTGTTATTCCAGCTTTGAATCTGGCGCACTGAAACATCGTGTCGGGACGCAATTTTAGCCAATGTATCTCCGCTTCGGACGGTATAAACCATTCTTGGTTTGCCGCCTGTATCCGTTGGCGTCTGAGTTTTTGATGGACCAGATGCCTGTTTGGAGCTAACGGTGACAATTGGGGTTGCGGAGGCAACGGGCGCTGGTTCTCGTTTGGAAACGATGGGACGGTTAGACCGCCGCCCATACTCTATAATGGTTCCGTCCGCAATGGCCCTTGGCGCACCAGGTAACGATGCAGAATAATCAGACACCGGAACCACCAGACGCTGGCCAATTCTGATTCTGGTCGAAGTAAGACTATTGCGCTGCATGAGTTTAGATACGCTGACACCGTACATGCCACCAATTTTTCCGAGTGTATCACCAGATCTGACAATGTATTCACCGGAGGGTTTTTTGGCGTCCTCCGGAAGGGCATCATAGGCTGCACTGAACGATTCATAAGATCCAACTGGAATTCTGAGATAGAACACGCCCGTCGATGGCGGCAGAGACCCTCTCCTCAAGTTCGGATTAAGCGCTTTCAGTGTCGCCTCGTCTGTGTTGGCCATTCCCGCCAGATCGGTAAGAGACAACATACCTTGTACCGGTACTTGCTGATATTCGTACGCCGGACCCGGTTTTACCGGTGGGACATTAAATGCCTCCGGATTAGACGCCACGAGGGACGCCGCAATGAACATGGGTACGTATCCTCTCGTTTCCCGCGGTAGATAAGGGTACATGTCCCAATAAGTCGGTACCCGGTTTCCGTCAGCCTTAGCTTTCCGGATGGCTCGTTTGATGCACCGTGGACTACAGTTGTAGCCGGCCATCGCAATGTGCCAGTCTCCATAAATTGCGTACAAGTCCTTGAGGTGCAGCGCTGCGGCTCTGGTCGATTTCTCGGGATCCATGCGGTCATCAACCCAGGTATTTACCTCTAACCCATAATGTTTGCCGGTTGCGGCGATGAACTGCCACATTCCGACTGCGCGTGCCCAGCTGCGCGCCCGTGGATTCAACCCTGATTCAATCATTGCGAGATATTTCAGCTCATCAGGGATGCCCACTTCAGCAAATATCGTCTCCACCATTGCCAGATAAGTATCACTTCTACTGAGCCAGTGATTCAGGTGTTTGTCCGGATCTTTCAACAGATAGCTGATGCTGCTTTCAACGAGCCTGTTCATTGGCATGGGCACTTCAGTCGCGATTGGCTGATAATCCAGCGACATCACATCTTCCAGAAGCGGATCACGAACCGACTCAAGGGCCGCAAACGCGTCAGCCCGGAAACTATAGATCTCCCCTACGGCTACGAGCATGCTGTCCGAGCGGCCATAGGTGTATTCATATTCGGAAACAAGGACGCGGTAGACTGTTTCCACGCGATCCTCGCTGCGCAAATAATCATATTGTATCAGGCGCCCGAGTGCGTTCATTGCTTCGGCCAGAAGTCGGTCAACTTCTATCGGATCTTTCTCGGCCCTGGCCCTGAGGATACCAGACTGGAAATCATACAGTTTGACGAGCCTGTTCAGAAGTTGAGCTTCAGACAGCGAATCAGGTGATCCGAAATCAAATAACGGAATATCCAGCGGCTCAATCGGAGTCGGTGGAATTATGCTCATTTCTTTCAGGTCCAGCGTGGACCGGGTATTATCCTGAAAGGCCGATGCCGGAGTGGCAAAGATAATCGCGATAAGAGTGAGCGTGCACACCGCCGCGCCAAACGTGACGAGCGGGTAAATGAAAGTCTGGGCCTTATTATTGGTCCGTTTCACAAGTGGCTGGGTTGCTAGTGGCAGAATATCGTTGGATGACATATTTGTTATAGCGGGATATTTCCGTGCTTCTTCTGCGGATTCGTGGCCACCTTGTTACGCAACATTTTCAATCCGTTGATGAGTTTGTCCCGTGTTTCGTGGGGATCAATTACATCATCGATATAACCATATTCTGCTGCGACAAAAGGATTTGCCAGATTATCCCGATACTCTTTGATGAACTCCTCTTTAAGATCGTCCGGGTTGTCAGCGTCCTTAATTTGCTTTCTGAAGATGATTTCCACAGCCCCCTGAGGGCCCATGACGGCAATTTCTGCGTTTGGCCAGGCAAAATTCAAATCGCCTCGGATATGTTTCGAATTCATCACATCGTAGGCACCACCGTACGCTTTCCGCGTGATCACCGTTATTTTGGGTACCGTGGCTTCGCAGAAGGCATAAAGCAGTTTGGCCCCATTTCTGATTATGCCGTTCCACTCCTGTTCGGTACCTGGCATGAAACCGGGTACATCTTCGAATACGACAAGTGGAATGTTGAAGGCATCACAAAAGCGTACAAATCGTGCACCTTTTATTGATGTGTCTATATCCAGAACTCCTGCAAGAACTTCCGGATTATTGGCAACGATACCGACAGAATATCCATTGAGACGCGCAAACCCGACTATGATATTGGCGGCGAACTCCTCGTGGATCTCGAACAGCTTGCCGTCATCCACAATCTGGCCGATCACATCATGCATCGAATACGGTTTGTTCGGATTGTCCGGAATGATCTCGTCGAGCGGCGAACCGGTATT
>SMXK01000126.1 GCA_004356265.1 Bacteroidota bacterium | reverse complement strand
GGACGATCCTCAGCACTATCTTTTTGCGTCGACGGAAATTGACGCAAACCGGGAATACACGTTCTGTTGGCAACGCGCTTGTAACAGTGGTTCTACACTCGACCACATTGTCGTCTCAAATGAACTTTTTACTCATCTGGTCGATTTGCGAGCATATCGGATGCATTCCGTGCTGGATACCTACCCCAATTTCATAAACGAAGCCAGCGACCACATTCCCGTATATGCCAGCTTTCGTTTCCCCACCTCTACGGCAATCGAGAGTGTTTCCGAAGCTCCGAAACAGCTGCAAATCCAGTCTATTTTCCCCAATCCTGCAACGGATTTGATAACTGTGAACTACAGAGCTACCAACGCCTCGAGTCGCGCCGTTCAAGTTCACATTATCGATGTTCTGGGACGTCAAATCACGGTTCCGATAACCACGTCGAGCTCAGGTGGACGCATTCAGATCAACACATCCGGCCTGAGCCCAGGTTTGTATGTCATTCGCATTTCTGACGGGCAGCATGTGGCCTCTTCACGATTTGTAAAAGGACTGTAGACTCGTCAGAAGACCAGCGGTTTATTTTTACTCCTTGAGTCCGTAGAAAGCTTTGACCGTCAACCAGTCACTAAGGTCTATAGAGGACTTTCCAAACGGGAAACCGTCAATAACGACCATCTTGATGTTCCGGTCTGGAAGAGACGTGATGTCGGCCGCATCGGTTGATACTTCGTAGAAGATTTCCAAAAACTCCACCTCGTATCCGAATCCAAATGACACCGTATAGTCTACAGCAGGCAGTTCCAGGGATTCGACACCATACGTATACGGCATTGCCGTCCAGGTCCCCTGATCTCGAAAGAACAGCAGGATTGCGCCCTCGTCAACAACCAGAGGCGTAAGAGCAGGTACATCGTACTGCACGGAAGCTACCGTGCCGTTAATGACGGCATCCACCATTTCAAATCGCAGCCCGATAGAAAACACATTGGCGTTTCCGGCCGGTCCGGGAGGGCCCACTGAGTCGACAGAACAGCCAGACATCATGAGTGCACTAAAAAGGACTGTGGCTGCCACAATTCGTGGCGCAGAAAAGGTAGATTTCATGGTCAAGTTCCTGTTTATTAAACGGTGAATCGGTCACCGATATTGATTTATTTCAGTGATCTTCCGTTCAAACGTCAGGCCATGTTTTGAAACAGACCCGAAAGTGCTCATACTTGCCTTCAGGTACCGTCCGGGCGCTTTTAGTGTCCACCTTCTTAGACACATTCAGGTGGCAATGTCTCTGAATTCAGGGTGAATTCAGCCCGTTAAAATTCGAAACCCTTTGGATTGGCAACAGTACGGACACCTGGATAACACGCATCTTTTTTCGCGAACCCATACAATATGACATACGCGGTAATCATGGCAGGCGGTGTTGGCAGCCGTTTCTGGCCAATGAGCAGAAAGGATACACCCAAACAGTTTATTCGTGTTGTTGATGAACACACGCTCATCCAAAATACTCTGTCGCGCCTTCAGGGCTTAATTCCGCCCGAGCGGTGTTTTGTTGTGACCAACGAACGGTATGTGAAGCAGACCGCGGACCAGCTTCCAGCTATCCCAGCCGAGAACATTCTAGCCGAACCCTTTGCCAGAAATACGGGGCCATGCATCGCATACGCCGCCTACCGAATTCAGCAGCTGGATCCGAACGCTACAATGGTCGTGTTGCCAGCCGATCATGTGATACAAAACGTCCGGCAGTTTCACGAGGTCCTCGAAAAAAGTGTGGAAGCCGCCAAGCGGGAGGGGGCGCTCGTAACTATCGGGATAAAACCAACCTACCCTGCAACTGGGTACGGGTACATCCAATTTGACAGCACAGGTGGAAACGGGAACGACGATGTACACGTCTACCCGGTTAAAACGTTTGCTGAAAAACCAGGACTTGCGACCGCCGAGCGATTTATTGATTCTGGAGATTTTCTGTGGAACAGCGGAATGTTCATCTGGCGGGTCGACAGCATTATCGATGCATTCGCGAAATATCTCAGTGATGTAACCGACGCATTTGAAGAGATCAAAGATGAATTAGGAACTGCCGGCGAAGCAGCCGCCGTTCGAAGCGCGTATACATCCTGTCCAAACATCTCTATAGATTACGGGGTCATGGAGCGATCGCCGAATGTATTCGTTGTTCCGGGCGAATTTGACTGGAACGACGTCGGCGACTGGAAAGCAGTGTACAATCTCCATGACAAAAACAAGAATGGTAACTTGATACTGGGCAACGCTATAGCGCAAGATGCGACCAACTGCATGATTCAGGCCAACGACAGGCTGATTGTCGTCGTAGGCATGGACGACGTCATCGTAGTGGATACGCCGGATGCTACGCTGATATGTCATCAGGACAAAACACAACAGGTGAAACAGGTCGTTGAGTATCTGAATACTGAAAATCTCGACACCTTTTTATAACCGGTACCGCTCTTACTACAACCGGTCCCGCTCTTATTACAGCCGGCATGCCCGGCCAATCCTTCTCTGATTCTTATAATTAGGGACGAATCCTCTTTGCAGATGTGACGTAGTCGTCATAATCTGACCAGACGGTCATTTATTGAACAGCCGTTCAGAACTAAAGGAGATTCACATGGAAATCAGCCCGATAAGCATTTCCCGAAGAGACCGAGAACGCCTTCTTCGTCGCTCTGAAATATTGAGCGCGTCAAAAATATTGTTTGCCGAAAAAGGATACAGCGAGGCGACGTTAACCGAGATCGCGTCCAGGGCTGAGTTCGGAAAAGGGACTATCTACAATTATTTCCCCGGCGGAAAGGAAGAGATTCTGGTCGCCATCTTCGACCAACTGTACGAAAGTCTGCTTAAGATCATTTCGGAATCCTTTGAGCCGGACGAATCCCTGAATTTTCGTGATGCCATGAGAAGATTCCTGGGCCGAAGTTTCGACTTTTTCGTCTCTAACATCAATCTGTTTCTGATTCTGATCAAAGAAGCGGAGCGTACGCGTCTGAATCACCATTCCGAGACCGCGGCACGTATTCACGTCCGGCACGACGAGATCATCCATGCCCTGTCGATTCCGCTATCGACTGCCATGAAGCGCGGTGATTTGAGAAAAATGCCACCGACGTTCCTCGCACACATGATTTTTCTGAATCTGAAGGGTTATCACTTGCGGCAATGCCCCCAGAGTTTTGTGGATAAGGCGCCTCCCGATCTCATCGAGACAGACCAATTCGCAGACGAATTAACCGATTTCATCTTATTTGGCGCGTCGGGCCCATCTCTCTCCCACCTGAATCCAGGCGGTAATCAGAAATGAGTAATTATTTGAAACCAATCGCGCCACACACTGCATCTTTTATTCTCGCAGCAACGATCGTCCTGTTCTGCCCGCCATCGGAAGCGGCCCACGCGCAAGACAGACCTATTGTCATCACACTCGACGAAGCTGTCCAGATCGCCCTTATTCGCAATCTGGAAATCCAGAACGCAAGGCTCGACCGGGATATGATTCAATCTCAGATTTCGGAAGGCTATTCGGAATTATATCCGTTGATCGATCTATCCTCGTCCTATACACGCAACATTCTAACGACAAACCCCTTTGCCGGGAGTGCGGCCGGAGGCTTGTTCAGTTCACTTGGACTAGTTGACTGGCTTGCGTTTAACGAAGATGCCCGGACCGATGGTGATCCCGAAACAGAACCAATTCCTGTTGAAGACTATTTCGACATGAAGGAGCAGGGACTCATCGACTCCGGCATTCAGGTAGAGGTCGACACGAATCCTTTCGCCGTACCCAATCAGTATCGTACAGGATTGGCTGTCACACAAAAGTTGTTCGATGCCCGCGTATTGTTTGGAGCGAAGGGCGCGAAAAAGTGGCTGCCTCCATTTACCGACGCCAGTATTCTGAGGCAAGAGCAATTGCTCATCGACGACGTTAAACGCATCTTCTATCAAACTCGTCTGGTCGAGGAACGCGCTCAAGTCCAAAGACTCAGCGTTGAACGCTCACGCAAGACCAAAGATGAGTTGACCAGGCAGGTCGCCCAGGGCGTCCTGCCGAAGTTTCAGCGTCTTTCAGCGGAAGTGGATCTGGCCAACCTGGAAACAGAGCTGGTTGTCGTAACAAACCAGGTCGAAGCCTCCATGGACGCGCTGAAATTGCTTCTCGGGATCGATCCTGAGGATCAAATTATTCTTCGAGGAGATCTCGCAGAAGGACGTCTGGTGCCGTTCATTCCTATCCCGATTGAAGAGGCCGTTTCTATTGCACTTTATTCTCGGCCGGATCTCGAGCAGTTGCGCATCCAGATCGAGATTGACAAAGTTCAGTTGAACGTGATTAATGCGGAATATTATCCAGACCTGAGCGCTTTCATGAACCTGGGGTATATCGGAAACGTCCCGGACAATCGCCAGGTTATCATGCAGGACGACGATGATCCGTTTGCGTACACGGCCACGTCGCTTGGGTATTTCAGCTCTGCGTATTGGAATTGGGACATGAATGCCGGATTTCGGTTGAACTGGAACCTGTTCAACGGTTTCTCGACTACCGAGCGCGTTCAGCAACGAAAAATTACGATCCAGAAAGCCGAGTTATCTCGTGAGTATTTATTCACCAGAATCCGGACCGAAGTACAGAAATCCATGCGCGATGTAGCCGCTGCGCAACAACGGATGGCAAGCCAGGAGAAAAACGTCGACAACGCCGACCTGAATTACAGCTTTGTCGATGCCCGACTGAGAGAGGGCGTTGCAAGCCCGATTGAACTTCGGGAAGCATCCAATCAGCTGGATCAAAGTCGCCTGAACTTTCTCCAGGCAGTGCATGACTATGTCGTCGCCATCAGTTCGTATGAAACGGCTCTTGGTGCACCGACCAATGAATTAATCGAATCTGCAGCAACGGACACTGAATAATCAAACGTATTATGACCAGAATTCAAACTTTCAGAACGCTCATCCCGGCGCTGCTCATTGCTTGTCTGTTTGCAGCGTGTTCGGACCAAGCGGCAGAATCACCCGCCGAGGCTACTTCTGGACCGACTGTCAGGACCGTTCGCGTCGAGACCATCCAAATATCGCCTCAGCCTTTTGAAGAAATTATTGCTCTGATCGGCATTGTACAGTCTCCAAACGACGCGCGCCTATCCTCTCAATCTATAGGTACTCTGATTGCGCGGCAGCCACTCGGTACCCGAATTAAGAAAGGAGATATTATCGCTCGAACGGACGCGACGTTGATTGAAGCCATTCTTATTCAGGCTAAATCCAGTCTTGAAGCGTTCGAAGCGGATGCGGATTTTGCTGAAGACACCTTTAATCGTCAGGAGCCACTCTATCGAGATTCAATCATTTCTGCACTGGAGTTCGAGCAATTACGAACACAACTGAATGCTTCCAGGGCCCAACTGGCCCGAGCGCGAGCGATGGTCGCACAGTCAGAGAAGGAGCTGGAGAACACTCTGATCGTCGCGCCTTTCAGCGGAACCG
>SMXK01000125.1 GCA_004356265.1 Bacteroidota bacterium | reverse complement strand
TATTTCGCAGTGAGGACGGTGGGGATTCCTGGAGTAAAGTAAATGATGAACGTAATTTGAGGCAGCGGGCCTGGTATTACACAAGGATATACGCCGACACTCAGAACGAGGATGTGGTCTACGTGTTGAACGTTGGCTTCTGGAAATCGAGCGATGGGGGCGAGAATTTCGACCGTATCTCGACACCTCACGGGGATCACCACGACCTGTGGATTGATCCGGCTGATGGTAACCGCATGATTATTGCCGATGATGGAGGCGGACAGGTCACGTTTGATGGCGGCGAGAACTGGTCCAGTTACGACGACAACCAGCCTACCGCCCAATTTTACCGGGTAGAAACTGATAATAACTTTCCGTACCGGATTTATGGCGGTCAGCAGGACAATTCGACGGTACGCATTTTACATACCTCGAACGGTCGAAACATTCGGGATTGGGAATCAACGGCCGGGGGCGAAAGTGCATGGATCGCTCCCCATCCGGACGACCCGGATATCGTGTACGGCGGATCGTATGACGGTTACCTGACACGGATCAACCACAGGACTGGCGAGCGCCGCACCGTGACGGTATGGCCAGACAATCCGATGGGGCACGGAGCTGAAGACTACACTTATCGTTTTCAGTGGAACTTCCCGATCAAGTTCTCGCGCCACAATCCGGATGTGCTGTATACGGCCGCACAGGTTTTGTTCAAGACGACCAACGAAGGACAGTCATGGAAAGCGATAAGCGGAGATCTGACGCGGAACGATCCTTCGACGTTAAAATCATCCGGAGGCCCGATTACCCAGGACAATACATCGGTTGAATATTATGCGACCATATTTACTCTGGCCGAGGGAGAAGAGCCGGGCGTGATCTGGACGGGTTCTGACGACGGTCTGATTCATATTACCCGGGATGGCGGTGCGAATTGGACGAACGTGACGCCGCCGGAAGGAATGATGCCCGAATGGATGCAGATCAATGACATGGTCGTAAATCCATTTGAAGCAGGTGGATTATACGTTGCCGGTACACGATACAAGTCAGACGATTTTCATCCATACCTTTACAAGACAATTGATTATGGTGATTCGTGGACGAAAATAACGGACGGAATTCCCGAAGATCATTTCACCCGTGCCATCGAGGCGGATCCGGAACGGAAAGGCCTGCTGTATTCCGGGACCGAAAGCGGGATGTACGTCTCTTTTGATGACGGCGACTCGTGGAGCAGTTTTCAGCTCAATCTGCCGATCGTACCGATCACGGATCTCACGATAAAGAACCATGATCTTGTGGTTGCCACACAGGGGCGGGCTTTCTGGATACTTGAAGATCTGATGCCGCTGCATTATGCGAGGGAAGGGGGCGAGGAAGAGGCGTTCAACATCATCAGGTCGTATCCATCAGTACGCGGAATCGACGACGTCCGTATCCGATACTTCTTCGGTGCGGCGCCAGACAGCGCGACGACCGTGCTTCGCATCGTCGAGGGTGATGGCACAATCATCAAATCATTTACGGAAGACGAAGACGATCTGTCATTGGATCTGGGGTTGAATGAGTTTTCCTGGAATATGAGATACGAAGATGCCGAGACGTTTTCGGGCCTGATTATGTGGTCCGGATCTGTGCGTGGTCCTCAGGCGGTGCCCGGGCAATATGAAGCTCGATTAATCGTTGGCGAGGATTCGGTATCAGTCCCTTTTTCAATCCAGATTGATCCGAGGTCCTCCTCTTCGATTGCGAATCTGCAGGAACAGTTTGATTTCTTGATCGAGGTCCGCGACAAACTCTCAGAAACGCATAAGGCGATCAAAAACATTCGTTCGCTTCGAAGCTCGGTCAACGAGGTTATGGACCGCATTCCGGACGAGAATGCACTCGCTGATTCGATCAAGTCGGTTGGGAAATCGTTGCTCGAAGACGTCAAAGTTATCGAGGAAGCGTTATACCAGACGAAAAATCAATCAGGCCAGGATCCGCTGAACTTTCCGATCAGATTAAACAACAAACTTGCCGCGGTCGGCGGTGTAGTTTCGGGGGGCGATTACCGCCCGACAAATCAAGCGTACGTTGTACGCGACGAACTTGTCGAGCAGATCGATGCCCAATTGGCAGCTTTGGCAGCCGTAACGGAAGACGCAGTTCCTTTATTTAACCAACTGGTTCGGGAAGCGGATATCCCGGCGGTATCACTGGAGTCCAAATAGAAACGAGTATGAACCCGGCAGTAAAAAGATCGTTGATCACCGTCAGTATGGTCGGCGTTATTGGCCTTTTAGTGTGGCCCAAACTCTGGCCTGCCGAGGACCCGGCCAGTACCGGGCAGCCTGGTTTCGGAGCTACTTCCCAGCAGGATTCACGTCTTGTTGTAAACTCGCATGTCGTAGCACAAGAATCGATTTCCGATAAAATCTTCACGACGGGCGTCATTCTACCAAATGAAATGGTTGAGTTATCTATAGAGACGTCAGGCAAAATCATAGAGCTTTATTTTGACGAAGGCCGGCCGGTCGAGGAAGGTGAGTTACTTCTGAAAATCAACGACAGCGAATTGCAGGCGCAGCTTCGCACTGCGGAGTTACGGCTGAAATTGGCGAGCGATATCGAAGGGCGGCAAAAAAGCCTCTTGGATAAAGAGAGTCTCAGTCAGGCTGAGTACGATGTTGCCGCCAATGAATTAAGTGTACAGCAGGTCCGGGTTGACCTGATCAAGGCTCAAATCAACAAAACCGAGCTCCGTGCCCCGTTCAGTGGTATAATCGGGCTGCGATACGTGAGTGAAGGCAGCTACGTCACCAGCACGTCTCGTATCGCGACGTTGCAGGACATCAATCCGATCAAGATCGAGTTTTCGATTCCGGAACGACACGCCAATCGGGCGGGCATCGGGGATCAGATCAATTTTACGGTCGAAGGCTACGACGGCAATTATGCGGGCGTGATTTATGCGTTTGAGCCCCTTATTGAGCAGGACACCCGATCGCTGCGGCTCAGAGCCAGGAGCTCCAGCGCGGGTACGCGATTGATACCCGGATCTTTTGCCACTATCGAGTTGATCTTCGAGAAAATCGACGATGCTATTTCGATTCCCACGGTTGCCATCATTCCGGAAATGGGAGGTACGAAAGTGTACCTTTACAAAAGCGGGAGTGTGGCGCAGGCCCAAGTTAAAACCGGTATCCGGATGCAGAACACGGTACAAATCATCTCCGGGTTGGCGGTCGGTGACACGGTGATTACCTCCGGTATTCAGCAGGTATTCCCTGGAATGCCCATACGTCTCGCTGGGCAGGCAGCGGACGGAGGACAGGAATGACTTTATATACGCTCAGTATTCGGCGTCCTGTCCTGGCGACCGTAATGTCGATTACGATTGTTCTATTTGGTCTCGTCGGGCTCACGTTTTTGGGAGTCCGGGAATATCCGTCGGTTGATGCTCCGATCGTAACCGTTTCGACTACATATCCGGGCGCCAACGCGGATGTGATAGAATCGCAGATTACAGAGCCGATTGAAGCTTCGGTAAATGGTGTCGCAGGAATTCGAATGTTGACCTCGACGAGCGCCGAGGGTCAAAGTACCGTCACTGTGGAGTTTAATCTCGATATAGAGATGGAGGCCGCAGCCAACGACGTTCGCGACAGAGTGGCGAGGGTGATAGGGGCTTTGCCGCCGGACGCAAACCCACCGGTAGTGACCAAAGCCGACGCAGATGCGCAACCCATTTTATTTATTGAATTGGCCAGCGATTCGCGAAGTTTGTTGGATCTCTCCCGTTTTGCGGAAGAAACTGTTCGGGAACGGCTGCAGACCATTTCGGGCGTGAGTTCTGTTCAGGTATGGGGAGCGCAGACCTACTCAATGCGATTATGGCTTGATCAGCAACGACTGGCAGCGTACGAGCTGTCCCCACTCGACATCAGAACAGCGCTTCAGAGGGAAAATGTTGAACTTCCATCTGGCCGCATCGAGGGCGACGATGTAGAACTCACGATTCGTACGCTCAGCCGCCTTGTGACACCCCAGGAATTTAATGATTTGATCGTCAAGGAGGTAGACGGGAGAATCGTAAGACTTCGTGACGTTGGCCGCGCGGAACTCGGGCCACTCAACCCACGCACAAATCTGAAACGCAACGGGAAGACGATTATTGGTGTTTCTATCCAACCTCAGCCCGGGGCAAATTTTATCGCGATCAGCGACGAAGTGTACGTTCGAATCGAGCAGATAGCTGCCAGCGCACCGCCTGACATCTTGATCAAAGTGGGATTTAATGTTGCCTCTTATATCGAAGAATCTGTACAGGAAGTACAGCAAACCATTTTATTGGCTCTGCTGCTTGTGATGCTGGTGATTTTCTTTTTTCTACGAGATATACGTACCGCAATTATTCCGATCGTGGTAATCCCGGTGTCCTTGATCGGGTCGTTTTTCGTCATGTACATTTTTGATTATTCGATCAATGTATTAACGCTTCTCGCCCTCGTTCTCGCTATCGGCCTCGTAGTTGACGACGCCATCGTGGTTCTGGAGAATATTTACGCAAAGATCGAGGCCGGCCTCGATCCGGTAGAGGCTGGAATAACAGGGACAAAGGAAATATTTTTCGCGGTTATTGCGACGACCTTGGCTCTTGTTGCCGTTTTCCTGCCCATCTTATTTCTGGGTGGTGTTACGGGTCGGTTATTTCAGGAATTCGGTGTGGTGCTCGGCGGGGCGGTCGTAATCTCGTCATTTGTAGCGCTTACGTTGACGCCGATGTTGACTACAAAACTGCTTGGCCACGGGAAAGGCCACTCGGCTTTCTACATAAAGACGGAGCCGTTTTTTGAGCGCATGGTGAATGCCTATTCCGCGAGTCTGGAGACTTTCCTGAATGCTCGCTGGATCGCTTTCCCGGCAACACTCGGTAGCCTGGCGTTAATTTATTTCATCTTCCTGGCCTTGCCGAAAGAGTTGGCGCCCAAAGAAGATCGCGGTATGATCATGATGTTTGCAACGGCCCCGGAGGGAGCGACGTTCGAATACATGGCGAGGTACATGGATGATCTGGAGCGCATGACCGCAGAGGAAATACCGGAACGGGACCGGTTTTTCACGGTCACGGCACCAAATTTCGGATCGGCCTCGGCGGTGAATTCGGCGTTCGGATTTTTTGTTCTATCTCCTGCCTCAGAACGAGACAGGACTCAGACTGAAGTGGCCAATCACCTCACCGGAATCACCCAGCGGCTTACAACAGCGCGTGCGTTTGTTTCGGAACCTGAGTCGATCGGCAACAGGTTCGGTGGTATGCCTGTTTCGTATGTGATTCAAGCGCCAACATTCGAAGAGCTAAAAAGAGTGCTCCCCGAGTTTGTACAGGCTGCCCAGGCCGAGGGCACATTTACATTTGTGGATGCTGATCTGAAATTCAACAAGCCCGAATTGCGGGTTTCAATTGATCGGGACAGGGCCAGAACGCTCGGCGTGTCCGCGATAGACATCGCCCAGACACTTCAGCTCACATTGAGTGGCCAACGGGTTGGATACTTTATCATGGATGGGAAGCAATATCAGGTTATCACCCAGCTCACCCGTGAGAACCGGAATGAAACGCTCGATCTGCGTTCTATCTATGTGAGAAGTGCGTCCGGGAAACCCGTTCAGATGGACAATCTCGTTACAATTACCGAGGAAAGCAGTCCACCTCAGAGATATCGTTTCGACAGGTATGTGTCTGCCACAGTTTCTGCCGGACTTTTACCAGGGAAAAGCGTTGGCGACGGAATAGATGCGATGGAGCGCGTTGCTGCAAATATACTCGACGATTCTTTTACAACGGCTCTTTCCGGTGCTTCCAGGGATTTTGCAGAGAGCTCATCCAGTCTGATGTTCATTTTCATTCTGGCCCTGATACTGGTTTACCTCGTTCTGGCAGCGCAATTTGAAAGCTTTCGATCTCCACTCATTGTAATGTTAACAGTACCGCTGGCTCTCGCAGGCGCACTGGTCTCTCTGTGGTACTTCGATCAGAGCATCAACATTTTCAGCCAGATCGGGATGATCATGTTGATCGGGATGGGTACCAAGAATGGAATTCTGATTGTAGAATTCGCCAATCAGAGAAAAGCCGAGGGGTTGAGTAAGATGGAGGCGATCAAATCGGCTTCGAGGGCGCGGTTCCGACCGGTCATTATGACGAGTATTTCGACGATTCTGGGAATATTTCCCATCGCTCTGGCCCTCGGGGCAGGCGCTGCCAGCAGGGTTCCCATGGGAATCGCGATCATAGGGGGCATGTTGATCGGGTCGGTACTCACACTATACATCATCCCGGCCATGTACTCCTATTTTTCGAAATCTACGCCAGCCGATATAACTTGACAGAGTTTGATCGACCCCGAACCTGAACGCTTCCGATTTCCTCCGTGGTCCACGTTTCAGGTGGCAGATCTTCTAACACGGCCGCTGAAATCAACAGGTGTGAGTCGTAGGTTTTATTCATGGATTCAATCCGGGCAGCAAGGTTAACGACGTCCCCGGTGACCTTGTACTCTTTGTGTATCGTGCTTCCAACCGACCCGGCTACAACCTCTCCGGTGTGTAGACCAATGCCGATATTTGTCGGTGATAAATTGCCGGTCGCACACTCCCGGCGAACGTTTTCGATAATTGTCATCGCCGCGGTTACGGCATTGTGAGAGTCGTTTCCGTGCGAAATCGGGGCTCCGAAAATCGCCATAAAACCGTCTCCAAGAAGCTGATGGACGTTACCCCCGTTGTCATTAACGATTTCAATGGAGATCTCAAAGAGTTGATTCAGATAAGCCACCACTTCTTCGGGCATACGGCGTTCTGAGAATGTTGTAAATCCTCGAACATCCAGGAACATGACACATACTTTCTTACGCACACCTTCTGTTTCGGGACCTGCGCGAACAAGCTGTTCAACAATCGCTGGAGACGTATGCTGACCGAAAAGTCGGATAACATGTGCTCGTTCGTCGCGCAGGCGGGCACCTGAAATAATTTCTGCGGACTGTGCTGCAATAATGGTCAACAGGCGTTGAGCAGTGTCTTTAAATCCGTCCGGGTCGACGTTATTGTACAGGGTCAAAATTCCGATCATATTCGACCGGTTCACGAGAGGCACGCTTAAAATTGATCGGATGTTTTCATCCCACTTTGCGAACGGGAAGCGATCATCATTTCCCACATCGTTTATGACAATAGGCTTCTTGTGTAATTGCATCCAACCCAGTACATGGTCGTTCGGTCGAAACGCTTGATCGGTCCCGGATACAAGATTGCTTCTTACGAGAGTTCGAAGCTCGTCGCCCTTCTCCGAATCGACCAAAGTAATCACACCTTGCTCGGCACCAATGGCCCGCATTGAACTGGAGATGATGTGTTGCAGGATTTCGTCCAATTCCTGCATTCCGGCGGTCGAGGCTGCGAGTTCGTTGAGAAGCGTAAGCTCACCGACTGCCTCCCGGAGTTGTTCATTCTCTTCAGAGAGAAGTTGAAGTTGTTGCTTATCCGATAATGGCATGTCTGTTGTTCTACGTGGAACGACTTAAAGCCTGTGGACCTCAGCAACGAGTAACACGCCGAGCTCAGAGAGACGATTCCGGCTTAATCTGTTTGCCAGCCCGCCAATGCTGACAGTACCCAAAATTACACCATTATGATCAGATATTACTGTGCTCACGGCGCTGAATGCAGGCTGCAATTCCTCGATGGATAACCAGAAACGGTCAATCAGTCCTTTCTTCAGTTGTCGTCTGAGCTTTTGGTCGTCGACCACAGTTTTTTCTGTTAACCGCTCCCTGGGCAAAGCAAGATAAGTGTGCAACTCTGAATCAGGCAGCGATGCCAGAACGGCTTTTCCAGACGATGTCGCATACATGGGCCATCGGGTACCGATTTCTGGCCTGGCACCCACAAGACTGTTTCCGTGTACCTCGTCGAGTATGAGCATCTCATTTTCAATTCGTATCTCCAGCGTGGCGGTTTCACCGGCCAGGGCCGACATTTTGGTCAGGATGGGACGGGCAACAGACCGGATATCAAATTGGGCTACCGATTGAACTCCCGCTGCAAACGATTCCGGGCCGGGCGAAAAAAGCCGCGTCTCCGGATCCTGTTTAGCCATTCGTTCAGTTGTGAGCGCCGACAACATGCGATAAGCCGTCGATTTAGACAGGCCATGGACCGACGCGAGTTCATCCAGGGATATCGGATCAGCGCTCCGGTTTATAGTCTTCAGCAGCTTGAGTGCACGGACGACTGCCTGCGTACCGGAGGGAGTATCGCGATTTTTCCGGGTAATTGTCATGCACGCATCCGGTCAGGGCGGAAAAAGGGCATTTTGCACACCATAGCCTCGACAGTCTTCCGCTCATAATCGACGGTTTGCTCCATAAGTAACTTCGATCCCTTCGCAGCATATTTTGCCTCGACGGTGGCCAGGGCGAGGTACTTTTTTAACATTGTAGACCAGACGCGCGTTGTGGCGCGTCCAATCTGCTTTCCCGACTGATTATAAATAGGCACGGGATCCCGGCAGGGGACCAGCGGCAAGTCAGGCATGACTCCCGCGCTCAGATACAGCTCCTCGAGCTCCGGCCAATCGATCATCAGTCCGATAAGTTTTCGCTCTGCCGAATTGTTCCGTTTTGCTTCTATAAGTGCCTGTCGTCCAACAAAATTAACATCTTTGCTGAGCTTTACTGCCCACCCAAACCCGAGTTCGTAAGGCGACATCCGGTGGTGCGGTAGAAGCGCTGACTCTGAACTTTCATAATCCACATTCAGTAATACAAACCCGGCCTCGACTCGCGCGATATCCATCGCTTCGAGTCCGCATGGAGTAATGTTGTGTGCTCGCCCCCCTTCCATCAGTACATCCCAGACCCGAACAGCATCTGCCGATCGAATCCAGACCTCATATCCCAGGTCCCCGGTATATCCTGTTCGCGAAATCATTACAGGAATGCCGTTGATGGAAGAATCCATCCAATGAAAAAACTTGAGGTTTGCCACTTCCGCCGATGCAACCTGAACCAAAATGTCTCTTGACGTGGGTCCTTGAAGGGCCAGAACAGCCGTGTCCGTTGAATGATCTGAAATACTGACGTCAAGACCGACGGCATTCCGCTCCATCCATCCCAGTGTTGGCTCGACTGAACACACCTGATAGGCGTCATCGGCCAGCCTGAAAACAGTCCCTTCCTGGCGCACACTACCGTCTGGATCACACCATGGTGTATAGACAATCTGACCGGTACTCATTTTGGCCGTGTCCTGCGTAAATACGCG